>NZ_MVOJ01000019.1:0-126083 GCF_002018845.1 Pseudomonas sp. MF6394 | reverse complement strand
AAAATCAGCGCCCGGCACAGATCCCCTGTGGGAGCGGGCTTGCCCGCGATAGCGGCGTGTCAGCCGCTGAATCTTTGACTGAATCGCCGCCTTCGCAGGCAAGCCAGCTCCCACACGGGTCATGCATCGCCCCTAAAATCAGCGCCCGGCACAGATCCCCTGTGGGAGCGGGCTTGCCCGCGATAGCGGTGTGTCAGCCGCTGAATCTTTAACTGAACCACCGCCTTCGCAGGCAAGCCAGCTCCCACACGGGTCATGCATTGCCCACAAAATCAGCGCTTGGCACAGATCCTCTGTGGGAGCGGGCTTGCCCGCGATAGCGGTGTGTCAGCCGCTGAATCTTTAACTGAACCACCGCCTTCGCAGGCAAGCCAGCTCCCACACGGGTTATGCATCGCCCATAAAATCAGCGCTTGGCACAGATCCCTGTGGGAGCGGGCTTGCTCGCGAAGGGGGCCTGACAGCCGACCAGATATTGGGTTTAGGTAGCGGCTAAAAAGTGGTGGCGATACCTGTGCCCTGTAAGGCAAACCCCACCGCGGCCTGCGCATGCAGCGCGGTAGTGTCAAGCAGCGGCAGGGCGCTGTGCTCCGGTTGGATCAGCAAGCAAATTTCCGTGCAGCCGAGGATGATCGCCTGGGCGCCGCGTGCAGCGAGTGCCTGGATCACCCGCTGATACACCTGGCGCGAGGCGTCACTGATGACGCCCACGCACAACTCTTCATAGATGATTCGGTGCACCGCCTTGCGTTCATCCGCGTCTGGCACCAGCACGTTGAGCCCTTGGGCGGCAAGGCGGGACTTGAGGAAATCCTGCTCCATGGTGAACGCGGTACCCAGCAAGCCCACCGTCAAGGTCCCGGCCTCCAGAGCCGCCGTCGCCGTGGCATCAGCAATATGCAGGAAGGGAATCGACACCGCCGCCTCAATGCGCGGAGCCACTAAATGCATGGTGTTGGTACACAGCACCACACAATCAGCACCCCCGGCCTGCAAGCGTCGCGCGGCATCTTCCAGGATCAGCGCGGCATCGTCCCAACGCCCGGCATGCTGAGCCTGTTCCACCGGGCCGAAATCCACGCTGTACATCAACACTTGCGCCGACCGCAGCGGGCCGAGCTGGTCGCGCACGCGCTGGTTGATAAGGCGGTAATACTCGGCGCTGGACTCCCAGCTCATGCCGCCGATAAGGCCGATGGTGCGCATGTAATGCTCCGGATAAGAGGATAAGGCTTCACCTTACACAACGAAGGCGGTTCATTTGAAGGCCGCACGCCCGGGTGAATGTTTGCCAACGCGACTAGGCGAGCCGCGCCTCAATGGTGAGGTCAGTTCGGGAACTGTTTAGCGTAGCAATACCACCTATACGCAGGTCACTGGCCTGCCGCCAGACGAGTAGAAAAATCCCAGTTCCCTTAGGACTACCTCATGAATATTGATCCGAACACTGCTTTGGCAAGGGCATACGCCACCAGCGACGCACACAGGACCGTCGTCGAGATTGCTCATTCAGGCGACCGCGGCAATCAAATTAAATATCGCCAAGTTTCATTGTCCACGGACCAAGTATTAGAGAGGTCACAACGTGCCGACGGATTTGCGGGTTCACTGAGTTCCGGGGACTCCGCAGAGGTGACCTTTGACTTCTCCAATCGTCCCGAAACGGGCGCCACAACCAGCCCGTTCACAGAAACACAAAAAGGCGTCATCCGTGAGACCCTGAATAATTTCAGCGATGCTGCAAATATCCGGTTTAAAGAGTCTGCCAATGCACAATCCCATCATATGCAGTTTAAGGTTGATGGCAGCTTTAAGTGGCAAGCCCCTTGGTATGCACCGGTGTCCGATGACGAGCCCGGCAGGGTGCAGGTAACGCTGACCCAGAGCCATGCCGATGGGCTGGAAAAACCCAATAATTTTGGCCGTCACGTCATTGCAAAGGCTGCGGCCTTTAAATTGGGGCTTCCTGACCCGACGTCCGCAACACCGGAAAATAAGTATGCGGAAAATACGCTGGCTTACACGGTCAGGAGTCCTTTTCTGGAAACCCGCTCAGACCATCGCTTTAATAAATCGCATGGCCAAGACAATCAATATTCAAGTACACCGATGATGGATGATATCGCCGTCATGCAAGATAAATTCGGGGCGAACCTCCAAACGCGTACGGCAGATACGACGTATGGATTCAATTCAAATGCCGATCGTGAAGTATTCAAATTGGAGTCGGCCGATGATTTACCGGTGTTTTGCGTGTGGGACGCCGGAGGTAGAGACACATTCGATTTTTCCGCATTCAAGCAAGATCAGGTTATCAATTTGAGATCGGGCAGCTTCTCGAATGTAGGGGGAGGCATAGGCAACGTCTCGATCGCCAACGGCGTCACCATCGAACGGGCTATTGGCGGTGCTGGCAACGACATTCTTATTGGAAATGACTCGGATAACGAACTGGAGGGCGGCAAGGGCGATGACATTCTTTATGTCAAGGCGAACTCTGGCTTCAACAGGCTGTCAGGCGGGCCTGGTAAAAATACCTTCGTTATCGGCGCGAACGACTCATCCGCCAGCTTTGAAAACACAGCTATAACGGACTTTGTCAGCGGCAAGGATAAATTGGATATTTCAGCCCTGCGCGCAGCTCACCCACGACTCACTGTCACCCAGGAATATTATCGCAGCCATCATCTGACCTTGTTGCGTTTCGATTTCGATGGCGACAAAAAAGACGACTTCATGATGAGTATAAGTGGGCGAATCGTGCGTTCCGATTTCCATCCTTGACCTGAATGTGTTGACGCATGTATTGGCGTGCTCCGAGCGAAATTAGGTGCGCTGCCCAAGTATTGGCTATACCTATAACTCATTCTTACGATGATGGTCGCCAGGGAGTTCACTAATGAAGCTAAGGCTAATGATCGGCACACTGTGCGTTGCCTCGCTCGGTTTGGCCGGTTGCGCGAGCAAGGTGGTGCAACCGAATGAATACTCAGGGTTCCTCTCCAACTACAGCCAGCTCAAGGAAGCCAAGTCACCGTCGGGGGCAGAGGTGATGCGCTGGGTTGATCCACAACTGGACTTGAGCCGCTACACGGCGGTGTACATCGAGCCTACCCAGTTCTACCCCAAGCCCCAGGCCACCTCCCGGATTCCCGAGAGCACGTTGCGCGGCATCAACGACTATTACAACCAGGCGCTCAAGCGCGAGCTGGCCCAGTCACTGCCCGTGGCCAATGCCCCAGGCCCAGGGGTGATCGTGGTAAGGGCGGCGATTACCGCCGTGAGCAGCAAGACCGAAAGCCTCAAGCCTTATGAGTTTATTCCCGTCGCCCTGGTGGCCGCGGCAGTGAGCACCGGCACCGGCATTCGCGACCAGGAAACCACCCTGGGCACCGAGGCGCAGTTCCTCGATGGCGCTACCAATAAAGTGCTGGCCCAAGTGGTGCGCAAAGGCACCGGCAAGCCGCTGGCCAATGACTCCCAGGTAATGAAGGCCGACGATGTGAAAAGCGTCATCGACGGTTGGGCATCGGACCTGCACCAGTCTTACGTGAAACTGAAAAAACACTGAGTCAAAAAAAAGCGCGGCGGGTTATCGCCCGCCGCGCTTTTTTTTATTCGCCGTGATTATTTAAGCGGCGTCAACGCTGGAAGCTTCCACTGGCCGCTGGCGACTTCAGGCTTGGGCAGGTAAATGCGCAATACCGCATAAAACGGGCCGGGCGGGGCCGGCAACCAGTTGCTCTGCTCAGCCTTGGGGGGCTCGTGGTGTTGCAACGCCAGGGTCAAGCCACCATCGGCGTCGAGCTTGAGGGTTGGCAGCATCTGCGAATTGATCAGGTAGCGCTTCTTGTGGTTGGGCACCAGCGATTTAGTCTTGGCGTCGTACATCGTCAGCGACCAGAACGCATCGGCCGGCGGTAACTGGTCCTTGGCAAAATGCACGGTGTAGCTGTGGCGCGCACCGTTGGCCGGCTTGCCCTCGCTGTCGATGACGTAGCTCAAGTGCGCAGCTTCATCACTGGAGTTGCCGAACATTCCCAGCTCGGCACCGGCGTAGCGGTACAGGTAGTTGTTTTGCAGGTGGTCGCGGCTGCCGTACAGGTCTGCGCCGGTCACTTGGTGGGTATCGACCTTGGCTTTCTTGAACGCTGCGAATTCGGCGCGGCCATCGGCGATGCCGTCCTCCAGGGCCTTGCGCTGCTCGGCAGTCAACAGGTTGACCTTGAACGGCGCGCCCGGCGCAATACCGATCTTGGCAAAGCGCGCCAGCAGGTCTTTTTCACTGTCCTGGGGCGCGGCAAAGGCCAGCATGAAATTCAGGTAGCGAAACAGTTGCGGGCCTTCGGTCATGGTCGCCATCGGCTTGGGCCATTGGATCTTCGGCACATTAGCGGGCGCGGGTTGCTTCACATAACTGCTCAGCGCCTGGACCTTGTAGCCGCTCTGGATCTGCTTGAGCTTGCCCAAGTCTTTGTCATCAAACAGCTGCGTACGGTAAAGGGCGTAGGCGATGTTGCTTTCGCTGTAGACCACACGGTCGATGTCCACCGGCTGCTGACCTTTCCAGTCAGGCCCGGCGATCATGTAGTGACCGCCGTTATTGCCGGTACTGCGGGTACCCAGGTAAGCGAAATTCTGCGTATAGAGGTCGATCAACTGCACTGAGTAGTAACGGTTGTCTTCAATCTTGGGCAGGGTCAGCACCAAAGGTTCTTTGCGCAGGTCCATCCATACGAACGAGTAGGGCGTGTCGACGTTCGGGGTGGTAACTGCGTTGTCCTTGGGGGTAAGCACCTGGGCGCTGTTGTCGATACGGTTGAAGGGCGCCTTGAAGTGGGCACCGCCTTTATCAACGGCCTGGGTGTAGAGCGTCTTGTACATCTGCACCACGGGGAAGCCGTACAGGTAGGCTTCCTTGGCGATGGCCCGGGCTTCGCTGGGGCTTGCGGTGAAGTCAGCCCAGGCGCCGGAGCTCATGAAAATCGAGAGGCTCGCCAACAGCAGGCGCGTCGGTTTTCCAATCATGTTGTTGCGTCCTTCCTGAATGCTATTTGAGAGCGTGGCGTGAAGGCGCTGAGTTTCCTGTTTTATTGGCCGGACGTCACGTTAATCTCTGCAAAGGACGCGGGGGAGGGGCGTTACAGCATGGATTTGACTTTGTCACGCAATTGATCGATCGAGAACGGCTTGCCAATCACCTGCATACCGGCGGGTACATCAATATTTTCGGCATAGCCGCTGGCAAACAGAATCGGCAGGGTGGCGCGCAGTTCGCGAGCTTTGGTTGCCAGTTGTTTACCGTCCATGTCGGGCAGGCCGACGTCGGTCATCATCAGGTCGATGATCTGGGCAGTATCTTTCACCACTTCCAACGCTTGCTCAGCGTCTGCGGCTTCAAGCACCCTGAACTCCAACTCTTCGAGGACATCGACGATCAGCATGCGCACGATGGCGTCGTCTTCGACTACAAGGATGGTGGAGGCGTGGGACATAGTGAACTTTCCTGAACAGTGAGGGCGCTGGGCTTAAAGGCAACAAGATTGTGAGTGATAACAATGCCAGCAAGTTCCGAAGCAATTGCTGGCATTGTGACCTTAGCGGCGCAAAAAGTCCCGTCAGCTTGCGTACTGACTCACAAAGGTACCGGCGCCATGCGCTTGACCGCATCCGCAGCCAATCAACGCACAAACATAGCTTTTCGCCAGGTTGTTCGGGCAAACTTGCGGCTTTTCCGCATTTGGCCAAGGCATGCCCATGACACCCGCGTCGTCCGTCGATGAAAAAAGCTTTCGTACCCTGCTGAGCCGCAACGTGGCCCTGCCTTTGGGCGTGGGCGTGCTCAGCGCGGTGTTTTTCGTCTGCCTGATTACCTATTGGCTTTCGGTGATCCAGTGGGTGGAGCACACCGACCGCGTCATTAACAACCTCAATGAGACGTCCAAACTGACGGTTGACCTGGAAACAGGTATGCGCGGGTTCCTGATCACGGGTGACGAGCATTTCCTTGACCCGTACGAAGTGGCCAAGCCGCGGATCATTGCCGACCTGCGCAACCTGCAGGACCTGGTAGCCGACAACCCGCAGCAGGTTGACCGGCTCAAGCGCTTGGAAACCTTGCAGACCGAATGGAACAACTACGCGCAATCGATGATTGAATTGCAGCGCAACAGCGGCGATTACCGGGGCGCTGTCAAGGCGGGCCGGGGCAAACGGCTTACCGATGAGATTCGCAAGGAATATGAAGACGCGGTGGCGATGGAACAGCAGTTCCGTATCACCCGTAATGCCGAGGTCACCCGCACGACGGTGATCAGTGTCACGCTGTATTTGCTGTTTGTACTGGGGCTGAGTGGGTTTCTGGCCTACATTGGCCGGAAGAATTTAATTTCGCTTTCAAAGAGTTACAGTGCAAACATCGCGTCACAACAGAAGATTGCACGGCGCCTGGAGCAAACCGCCTGGCTGCGCAATGGCCAGACCGAGCTGGCCGAGCAAGTGCTGGGCCAACTGACCCTGAACATGCTGGGGCGCAATATCCTGCAGTTCTTCGCCCAATACATGGGCTCTGCCGTCGCGGCGCTGTACGTGCGCGAAGAACACGGCGGCCTCAAGCGCGTGGCCACTTATGGCTTTTCACGCGAGCAGGAACAGCTGGAACAGTCGATCTACAGTGATGAGGGCATCGTCGGGCAGGCCGCCCAACTGGATCGCCTGATTCGCCTGGACGATGTGCCGGTGGATTACTTCAAGGTCAGCTCGGGACTGGGCGAGGGCGCCACCCGCAGCGTATTGGTGGTACCCACCAGCGATGACGACCGCGTCAACGGTGTGGTCGAGCTGGGTTTCCTGCGCCCGCTGGATGAGCGTGATATTGAACTGCTGGAACTGATCGCCGGCAATATCGGCACCTCCATCGAAGCCGCGCGCTATCGCCAGCGCTTGCAGGAAGTGCTGGCCGAGACCCAGCAGCTCAACGAAGAACTGCAAGTGCAGCAGGAAGAACTCAAGACCGCCAACGAAGAGTTGGAAGAGCAGTCGCGCATCCTCAAGGAGTCCCAGGCCCACCTGGAAACTCAACAGGCCGAGCTGGAGCAGACCAACGAGCAACTGGCCGAACAGACCCAGACCCTGGCCGAACAGCGCGACGCCATGGACCGCAAGAACATCGAACTGAACCAGGCCCAACTGGAGCTGGAAGACCGCGCCGATGAGCTGCAGCGTTCCAGCAAGTACAAGTCCGAATTCCTGGCCAACATGTCCCACGAGCTGCGCACACCGCTGAACAGCTCGCTGATCCTGGCCAAACTGCTGGCAGATAACCCCCAGGAAAACCTCAGTGCCGAGCAGGTCAAGTTTGCAGAGTCGATCTATTCGGCCGGCAATGATTTGCTCAACCTGATCAACGACATCCTGGATATTTCCAAGGTCGAAGCCGGCAAGCTGGAAGTACGCCCGGAAAACGCCAGCGTCGAGCGCCTGGTGGATGGCCTGCGCGGCATGTTCGAGCCGCTGGCAATGGACCGCAAACTGGGCTTCCAGGTGGACGTGCAGCAAGGCTCTCCAACCCTGCTGTTTACCGATCGCCAGCGTCTGGAGCAGATCCTCAAGAACCTGTTGTCCAACGCCATCAAGTTCACTGAACAGGGCGAGGTCAGCTTGTCGGTGTCCCGTGCGCCCGGGGAGGGCATTGCCTTCACGGTGCGCGATTCCGGCATTGGTATCGCCCCGGACCAACAGGAAAGCATTTTCGAAGCCTTCCGCCAGGCCGACGGCACCACCAATCGCCGTTACGGCGGTACGGGCCTGGGCTTGTCGATCTCCCGTGACCTGGCCACCTTGCTGGGCGGCTATATCAGCGTGACCAGCGAGCCGGGCAAAGGCAGTATTTTCACGCTGGTATTGCCCGAACAGTACGTCGAACGCGACGAGGACGCGGCGCCGATCGAGCCCCCGCGCCAAGTGGTGGTCGCGCCGGCACCGGCGCCCGTCAAGGTGTCGCCATTGCCGGTGGCCGACGCCAAGCTGATCCCACGCTTTGCCGACGACCGCGAAAAGGCGCCGTTCAGCACCCGCTGCATTTTGGTGGTGGAAGATGAGCCGAATTTTGCGCGCATTCTGTTCGACCTTGCCCACGAGCTGGGTTACCACTGCCTGGTCGCCCACGGTGCCGACGAGGGCTACAGCCTTGCCGAGCAGTACATCCCCGACGCCATCCTGCTGGACATGCGCCTGCCCGACCATTCCGGGCTGACCGTGCTGCAGCGCCTCAAGGAACACGCCAACACGCGCCACATCCCGGTGCACGTGATTTCCGTGGAAGACCGCGTCGAAGCCGCCATGCACATGGGCGCCATCGGTTATGCCGTCAAGCCCACCACCCGCGAAGAGCTCAAGGACGTGTTCGCACGCCTGGAAGCCAAGTTGACCCAGAAGGTCAAGCGCATCCTGCTGGTGGAAGACGATGACCTGCAGCGCGATAGCATTGCCCGCCTGATCGGCGACGATGACATCGAGATCACCGCCGTAGGCTTTGCCCAGGAGGCGCTCGACCTGCTGCGCAGCAATATCTACGACTGCATGATCATCGACCTCAAGCTACCGGACATGCTCGGCAACGAGTTGCTCAAGCGCATGGCCACCGAGGATATCTGCTCGTTCCCGCCGGTGATCGTCTACACCGGGCGCAACCTGACCCGGGACGAAGAGGCCGAACTGCGCAAGTATTCACGCTCGATCATCATCAAGGGCGCGCGCTCGCCCGAGCGCCTGCTCGATGAAGTCACGCTGTTTCTGCACAAAGTCGAATCCCAGTTGTCCCATGACCGCCAGAAGATGCTCAAGACCGCCCGCAGCCGCGACAAGGTCTTCGAAGGGCGCAAAATCCTGCTGGTGGACGACGATGTGCGCAATATCTTCGCCCTGACCAGCGCCCTGGAGCACAAAGGTGCCGTGGTGGTGATCGGGCGTAACGGCCAGGAAGCCATCGACAGACTCAATGAAGTGGACGATATCGACCTGGTGCTGATGGACGTGATGATGCCGGAGATGGATGGTTACGAGGCCACGGCCTTGATCCGCCAGGACCCACGCTGGAAAAAACTGCCAATCATTGCCGTGACGGCCAAGGCCATGAAGGACGATCAGGAACGTTGCCTGGCAGCAGGCTCAAACGATTACCTGGCCAAGCCGATTGACCTGGACCGCCTGTTCTCACTGATTCGCGTATGGCTACCGAAGATGGAACGCATTTAAGTGGAGCAGTGTTTCTTGGATAAGAGCAGCGATATTGAGCTGCGCCTGTTGATCGAGGCGATTTACCTCAAGTACAGCTATGACTTTCGCGACTACTCGGGCGCGTCGGTCAAACGCCGTGTGGCCCATGCCTTGCGCCAGTTCGACTGCGCGACCATCTCCGCACTGCAAGAGCGCGTGTTGCACGACCCGGCCGCGTTCATGCAGTTGCTGCAGTTCTTGACCATCCCGGTGAGCGAGATGTTTCGCGACCCGTCGCACTTTTTGGCGATTCGCCAGGAAGTGGTGCCGTTGCTCAAGACCTACCCGTCGATCAAGATCTGGATCGCCGGCTGCAGCACGGGCGAGGAGGTGTACTCCATGGCCATCCTGCTGCGTGAAGAAGGCTTGCTGGAGCGCACCATCATCTATGCCACGGACATCAACCCGGCGTCGCTGGAAAAAGCCAAGCAGGGCATCTTTTCCCTGGAGAACGTGCGCGCCTATACCGCCAATTATCAGCAGGCCGGCGGGCAACGTTCATTTGCCGACTACTACACAGCGGCTTACGATTACGCGATCTTCGACAAGACATTGCGCGAGAACGTGACCTTTGCCGATCACAGCCTGACGACCGACAGCGTATTTTCAGAAACTCAATTAATTTCATGTCGTAACGTATTGATTTATTTCAATAAAAAATTGCAAGATCGAGCGTTTGGCTTGTTTCATGAGTCGCTGTGTCATCGCGGCTTTCTGGTGCTGGGCAGCAAGGAAACCCTGGATTTTTCCGCCTACAGCAAGCAATTCGAGCCCTTGGTCAAGCAGGAACGGATCTACCGAAAATCATGAGCGACGCGCCAGACACCCCGATTCGCGGGATCGAAGCCATCGTCGTCGGCGCTTCCGCCGGCGGCGTTGAGGCGTTGCTGAGTATTTTCGGCCAGCTGCCGAGTACCTTCGGCCTGCCGATCATTGCCGTGCTGCACCTGCCGGATGAGCGCCGCAGCCAGCTGGCGGAAGTCTTTGCGCGGCGCCTGAACATCCCGGTCAAGGAGGCCCGGGACAAAGAAGCCGTAGAGGCGGGTACCTTGTACTTTGCCGGGCCTGGTTATCACCTGTCGGTCGAGCAGGACCGCAGCCTGTCCCTGAGCCAGGAAGACCGGGTGCACCATTCCCGACCCGCCATCGACTACCTGTTTTCCTCGGCGGCCGATGTGTATGGGCCCCGCCTGCTCGCCATTTTGTTGACCGGCGCCAACCAGGACGGCGCAAGCGGCCTGGCCCACGTCAAGCAATCGGGTGGCATTACCATCGTGCAGGACCCACAAGAGGCACGCATTGCCGTCATGCCCCTGGCGGCCCTGGCCTTGCACACACCGGACTATATTCTTTCCTTGAGCCGAATCGGCTCATTGCTGGCTTCCCTGGAACCTTCCCCATGTTAAGTACTGTCCAGGCCAAACTGCTGATCGTTGACGATCTGCCGGAAAACCTGCTGGCCCTCGAGGCGCTGATCAAGCGTGAGGATCGCCAGGTCTTCAAGGCATTGAGTGCCGACGAGGCGTTGTCCCTGTTGCTGGAACATGAATTCGCCATGGCGATCCTCGACGTGCAGATGCCTGGCATGAACGGTTTCGAACTGGCCGAACTGATGCGCGGCACTGAAAAGACCAAGAACATCCCCATCGTGTTCGTCAGCGCCGCTGGCCGCGAACTCAACTACGCCTTCAAAGGCTACGAAAGCGGCGCCGTGGACTTCCTGCACAAGCCGCTGGATATTCATGCGGTCAAGAGCAAGGTCAACGTGTTCGTCGACCTGTATCGCCAAAGCAAGGCGATGAAGCTGCAAGTCGAGGAGCTGGAGCGCAGCCGTCGCGAGCAGGAGCTGCTGCTCACGCGCCTGCAAGCCACCCAGGCCGAGCTGGAACAAGCGGTGCGCATGCGTGACGACTTCATGTCGATTGTCGCCCACGAAGTGCGTACGCCTCTCAACGGGCTGATCCTGGAGACCCAACTGCGCAAGATGCACCTGGCCCGAGACAATGCGGCGGCGTTTACCCTGGACAAGATGCACGCCATGGTTGACCGCGATGAGCGCCAGATCCAGAGCCTGATCCGCCTGATCGAAGACATGCTCGACGTGTCGCGTATCCGCACCGGCAAACTGTCGATTCGCCCGGCACCCATCGACCTGGCGCAACTGGTGCGCAACCTGGTCGATAACTTCGCGCCGCAAGTGGCCGCCGCCGAGTCGTCCATGCAATTGCAGGCCGAGAGCCCGGTGGAAGGCTGTTGGGATGAGTTCCGCATCGAGCAGGTGATCACCAACCTGTTGACCAACGCCTTGCGCTACGGGGCCAAGAGCCCGGTGCAGGTGCGGGTGTATACCGAGCATGGCGAAGCGCGGGTAGAGGTGCGCGACCATGGCATTGGTATCAGCGAGGAGAACCAGAAGCGTATTTTCCAGCAGTTCGAGCGGGTTTCGGCCAACCATTCCGCCGCCGGTCTGGGCCTGGGCCTGTTTATTTCCGAGCAGATCGTGGCGGCCCATGGCGGCACGATTGAGGTCGAGAGCCAGATAGGTGAGGGCGCCCTGTTCCGGGTGTGCCTGCCCCTGGAAGTGGCCGAGTGAAATCAATCGTCGCCCCAACGCAACCTCTGCGTGACCCCATGGTCGTAACTGCAGCAATTGACCGGACAAAGGCTTCCCATGAGTGAAGATGCACAAGATGTCGTACTGATCGTCGAGGACGACGAATCCATTATGTTTGTGCTGGGCGAGTACCTGGCAGGCTTGGGCTACCGGGTCTTGAAGGCGATCGACGGGGAGCAGGCCTTCGAAATCCTTGCGACCAAGCCGCACCTGGACTTGATGGTCACCGATTATCGCCTGCCGGGTGGGATTTCCGGCGTGCAGATTGCCGAGCCGGCAATCAAGCTGCGTCCGGAACTGAAAGTGATCTTTATCAGCGGTTACCCGCAGGAGATTCTCGACTGCAACAGCCCGATCACGCGCAATGCGCCCATCCTGGCCAAGCCGTTTGATTTGGATACGTTGCAGGAGCATATCCAGCGATTGCTTGCCTAAGTTCTCAACGTCAGCTACCGCGGGGGAAATCCTCGCGGATAAGTCCAACATCAGTCGATGGAGTAAGGGCTTCAGGTTGAGCAACTCTGCTCATCCGAGGAAAGACTGACTCAAGCAAGAAGATAGTGGCAACATTCGTATCCATCTTGGTTTTTAGACGAAGAAAGTTGTAACAATTTGGATAATGTCACGAAAGTATATTTCAGCCAGTTATGAATGCCTTTTGCCAAGGCGGTGTCGAAATATCGTTGCTTTATATGTTCTAGCTGGAACCTTCTGACAGATTCAGCCCATTAATCTCGTCGGTGTTGAGCCACATTCATCACCGACGAGATTAATTGACTTTCAGAAGGTTGACCCATGACCCTATCCAATATTTCCTCAAGCAACCGCCTGTCTGATCCGGTGACGAACTCGCGGCCGCTTTCTATCGAGGCGCCCATACAACAAGCCCAAGCCACCGGAGCAACTGGCGATAAGCGGCTGTTGGAGCTTTATGCGAGTGCTATACGCCAAGCAACGCAGACAAATACGGGCGATGAAACAATTGACGATATTCCTAATGACTCGCGGTTTGGCGCATGGTGGCAGCAACTGTACAACGTTACACATAGTCCGGCGTTCTTGGAATGGGCGAAATCGAAGAATATCGATACCTCACAAGCCATCACCGTCAACCCTCACAGTGACGTACTGACCGTTACGATCAATGGCGAACGTACTGAATTGCGCGGTTCGGAACAAGGCCCCGGCTGGCGGGAGGCTACGGGGCCGATCATGGTGGCCGTGAAAGCGTTGGGGGCTTCCATCGTTGACGCGCCAACTCGCCCACAGCAGGCGCCGTTGATTCTGATTGCTCGTTTTTACGGTGAGGTACTGCTGCCTTACAGAAAAGAAGAAGTGCTCTCCCGGGCCACGCAGCTTGAACATAACCAGGAATTCGATGTGTTGGGCGCTGATACTTATGTTGATCTTGTCGCTCAATCGCCCGAGATACTGGAACAGCAAAAGCGCGAGCTAGGCGATAGCGTCAACAAATTCGCGTTGCTTGAGAAAATGAAGAAATTTAGCCAGGCCCATCCTGAATTCCTTGCCAGGTATCTGGCCGATGCACGGGTCTCGACCCACCCAGACTCAACCTACCGACAAGAAACGCAACAAACCGACGCCAGTCTGCAAGACCTGCTTCATGCAAATGGCTGGCACGTGCCAAACAATGTGGACGAACTGAAAAATCTGATCCATGTTCTGGGCTCCCCTGCATTGCCTCAAACAACCGACGGAAACTTTGCCGGTGCATTGGCATGGCCCATGCCAATGTCCATCGAGGACCAGTCTGAACTTGTGCGCATAGTCATTGACAACCAGCCGCCATTGCCTGGTTTGAGCAGCGACGCTCGGCTTGGCAGTGCTGATGTGTTGGGGGCATTGGTAAAACAGGTCCCCCGGCCCGTACTCAATCAAGGGGATCCAGTCGCCACCGTACAATGGATCCTCAATAGCGGTCTGGGCCAAGAATTAGGCATAGAGCTGAAAAAGCGAATGGGGCAGGTGGCGCAACACTCCACACCACGGGAAGTATTGTTGACGGTGTTGGCTGTGACACTGGACTCACAAAGTCTGGTTGAGGCAAAACCCGATCACATTGCCGGGTTTAATCTCACCGCGCCTGAGTTCAATAACCAGCCCTTGTCCGTCATCAAGCAAGGGCTGATCGATCATCTGTTGCAGACAAACAAAACCACACCAGAGGCCGCTCCAATCGCGACAATGCTTCTACTGAGTCGTGCCGCTCCAGAGCTATGTGTCAAAGATATTCCCGCCGACGTGACCTACCTCTCAGCTAACTGGCTCAATCTTAAGGCTGCGGTAGGCCGGATTGAAGCAACCAGCCCGGGTGCCGCTATACGAATGAGCTTTAGCGAAATTGTTAATTTCGATGCTATTGACCCTATTACAGACCATGAACAAGAGATTCAAACGCTGACGGCCTGGCCTGGGATCCGCGAATGGGGCAAAGCGCACGGCAAGCTCTCGATAACAAAGGAGCCTACCGCTGAACAGCTGGAAGAAACCCAGAAGGCATTCCGTCAGGAGCAACAGCAGATATTGAGCGCCGCTGACGTATTGACGTCCTCACCCCCGACGCAGCGCTCTATAGCACTGGCCGAGCTCAAGGCGCACTTCGGTGAGGGCATACCGTTTGAAGAAAAAAGTATCCGCAGTCATGTTACTCAAACAGATGGCTATAGACTAACCCCATCCCTCACATTAGATCCGGAAGGTAGTTATTCACTGCTGGACCTTTTTTTGGCAAAAAAAGCAGGGTTGACGGTGGGGTGGTACTCTACCAACCCCAAGATTACTGAAACGGTCATCAACCAACTTTTAACGATGCCAGATCCAATAACAAAACACAGCCAAGCGTTCGATCAGTACGCGGAGGATTTGTCGCAGGCCTGGAGTACCGTGACCAAAAAGCTTATTTCCAACTTACCCTTGGAAGATCGGAAAAACATCGAATGGGGCGATTTGGAAATCTATGAAAAAGGTCAGACAACGCGTACGGAAACACTCGCAGGTCGTGGGGGCACTCTACACCATTCCGACGGTTTTTCGCGGCATCAGGAAGACAGGTCACTGATTATTAAAACCGTTCGTAACGGTGTCGAAACTTACTATGAGTTTGATCCTCAGCGCAAAGAGCTACGAAAACGAGACGATTGGAATAACTCCTTCCATGAGGGGCCTCAAGGTACGGAGACGGAAATCCAGTACGGCGGTCTTGGAAAAAAATTTACCGTTGATACCATTCAAAAACATCCGGCCTCTGATGACGCCGCCCATGTGCGGGGCGTCCCAGATAACGAAGATTTCCTACCGGATTCATTTTCCAGTGACCGAAGTAATTTTTTGGGTATGTGGCTCTCCAAAAACATTATAGGATCCTACGCCATGGAGGATGTGAAGGCCTCCACTCGCGAAGTAACAACGTTTGATCAAGAAAAAGAAAAACAGGAGTTTTTTCGTAACCTGGTACTGGGTTTAATACCCGGAGGGTCTGCGTTGTGGAATTTGGCACACGGGAATTACAAAGATGCAGCTGCGGATATCATTTTTGATATCGTGCTATACGCTACCACCGCAGGGCTAGGAAAGGCGGGTAGTGGAGCGGCTCGCGCGGGGTCAAGCCGCTTCGGAAAGTACCTCACCGCTGGAAAATCGACAGCCGGCGTGGGTAACTTGTTTCGGTCGACGACGAACGGGGGGGAGGGACTGCTATCCAAAAGCCGTCAGTGGTTTGGCAGGTTGACAGGGGCCTCCGACAGTGTCGATTTACTTAAGCTCTCCAATAGACACGATATTGCAATAGGCACCTATAAACCGGTCAACGGTGCGCCGATATCGAACGTCGCGGCGAAGTTCGATGAGGCGACTGGTAGATGGTTACCTTATGATGTAACCAAGAACAAAGTCTATGGCAACCCCCTGGAAAACTTCACACCTGAAACCGCCAGGTATTTTGAGGACAGCGTGGGCACTGCAGACGATGTCGCAGATGGCGTCGGCGAAGTGGTACGCCGCAGAAAAAAAACCAATCACCTGGAAAAAAGCCTGGCCAATGATAACGCATTACACTTGGGGCGCGAAATCAAGGATTTTAAGGTGCTCGGCGATGGTATTTTTTGCTATGTGGATAAATATAAAGGCGTGGAGAGACTTAATATCTGTGCCCATGGGGTCAATCCGAATTTTAAACAACTGCTCACCGATGAGCCAATGAGTATGTTTTTCAATGGTAAGAAGAACACGCCCGCTGATCTGCTGGAGCACCTTCGCGCTTCGGGCATTAGTCCTGAAAAGTTCAACAATGTACGCTTGTTGATGTGTCACTCAGCCAATGGGTCTGCCAATTCTTTTGGGAGCCATTTTGGGAAATTAATAAAGCGTGATGTCAAGGCGTTTCAAGGGCCTGTTCGTGCGTACGTCGTGCCTGAAGACGTTGGTACTTTAAAAGCCAATATAAATCTGACCAGTCCCGGGGCTTCAGCCGCTGATATTAACCAGAGGATCTACAATCAGCTTCAGCTGAATTTGTCCCTTGGTACAAGTAAAACCGGCCCTAAAGGAATTAGCGGCTCTCGGTCTGGAAAGGAAATACCCTTTTATTATCGCCCAGTAAAGTTTAAGGCAAGCTAAAAGATGATCAGCCCCTTCGTCACAGCGAGAGGGCTGTCAGTTCTGATAAAGGCCCCTTACTCCCGAATCATCTCCCGTACTGTGGCCGTTAATAAATCAAACGTAAACGGCTTGGTGATCAACTGCATCCCCGGGTCCAGGAACCCTCCACGCACCGCCGCATGCTCGGCATACCCGGTAATGAACAACACCTTGAGTTCAGGGCGAATTTGCCGGCCGATTTCCGCTAATTGCCGGCCATTCATACCGGGTAACCCGACATCGCTGATCATCAGGTCAATGCGCTGCTCGGACTCAATGATCGGCACCGCCGTGTTCGCGTCTGCGGCTTCGACGAACCCATAACCCAGCTCTTTGAGCACGGCGCTGACCAGCACCCGAACCGCGGGGTCATCCTCGACGATCAACACCGTTTCCCCTGCATTGGCAAACGGCAGCAATGTCGGGTTGAGCGGCTCCTGGGCTTGGGGCTCGCCGATAAAACGCGGCAAGAACAAGCTGACCGTGGTGCCTTTGTTGACTTCGCTGTGGATGGTCACATGCCCACGAGACTGGCGAGCGAAGCCGTAGATCATTGACAACCCCAGCCCCGTGCCCTGGCCGATGGGCTTGGTGGTGAAAAATGGATCGAACACGCGGCCCATCAAGTGCTGCGGTATGCCGCAACCGTTGTCGCTGACACTCAGCTCTACGTAATCGCCCGGTGTCAGGGTGCCGTAGGCGGCAGTGAAGACGCTGTCGAGGTGGCGGTTGGTGGTTTCCACCGTGAGCGTGCCACCGGTGGGCATGGCGTCGCGCGCGTTGATCACCAGGTTGAGCAGGGCGCTTTCGAGCTGGTTCGGGTCGGCTTCGGCCGTCCACAAGGCGTCGCTCAAGCGCATGTCCAGGCTGATGCTTTCGTTGATGCTGCGTTGCAACAATTCGCCCATGGCCGCGACCAACTGGTTGATCTGCACGGGTTTGGAGTCCAGCGATTATCGACGGGAGAACGCCAACAGTCTGTGGGTGAGGCTGGCCGCGCGGTTGGCGGAGGTCACGCCCAGGTCGATCAGGCCGTCCAGGTCATCCAGTTTGCCTCGCGCCACACGTCGGCGCAGCAGTTCCAGGCTCCCAATAATGCCGGTGAGCATGTTGTTGAAGTCATGGGCGATACCGCCGGTCAACTGGCCAACGGCTTCCATTTTCTGCGACTGACGCAGGGCTTCTTCGTTGTGGCGCAGTTGGGCGGTGCGTTCTTCCACTTGCTGCTCGAGGGTTTCCAGGGTGCGCTGCAGCCGCAGCTCGCTCTCGCTCAAGTCAATCAAGCGGTCCCGCGCCTCGTACTGGCGCCGCCGACCGCGCAGGGCGGCGCTGACCAGGCTGATCAGGGTGATGGGATGGAATGGCCGCTCCAGAAACGTGACGTTACCCAGCAAGCCGCTCAGTCGGCTCGAACCGTTCTGCTCTTTGCCGCCATGCTGGGTCATCAGCACGATCGGCAGGTCGGACCAGGCCGGCTGCTGATGCAACAACTCAAGTAACGGCTCCAGGTCGACGCCACGCAGCGCCTCAGCCGCAATGATGAGCAGGCCGGCGCCTTGGGTCAGCTCTTCGCACAGGGCGGCCAGGCTATTGGCGACGATCCCGCTGTAGCCGGCTTCGTTTAGCATCATCAGCGCCAATGAGCCGTCGCGGCCCATGGGCGCCAGCACGATGGCGCGCTCGGAGACAGGAGAAAGGGCCGGCACTAGCCCTCATCCTTGAGCAGGGGGGAGCCGGCGCCCATATAGGTCGGAATGCCGCGCAGCACACCCTGGAAGTTATCCAGGGGCACACCCACCGTCATGCCGCGGCTGCCGATGCGGTATTCGCGGATAGTCGACTCATGTGAGCCGGTTCTCTTCTTGATGATCGAAATGGCCCGGCGAACTTTGCCCAGAGCCTCGAAATAACGCAGCAGGATCACGGTGTCAGCCAGGTAGGTGATGTCGACTGGCGTCTGCATGTCGCCGACCAGGCCGTGCTGGGCCACCGTCATGAAGGTGGCAGCCCCGCGGCGGTTGAGGTACAGCAACAGTTCATGCATATGCAGGATCAGCGCGTTCTCTTCGGGCATGGCGGCCTGGTAGCCGTTGATACTGTCGATGACCACCGTCTTGATGCCGCGCTCGTCCACGCAACGGCGCACCCGGTGCGAAAATTCGCCGGGGGAGAGTTCGGCGGCGTCGACCTGCTCGATCAGCAGGTTGCCGGTGTCTCGCAACGCGGCGAGGTCGATGCCCATGTTCTTCATACGCTCGAACAGCAGGCCCAGTTCTTCATCGAAGATAAACAGCGCAGCCTTTTCGCCACGGGCCACGGCAGCAGCGGCGAAGATCATCGAGATCAGCGACTTGCCGGTACCGGCCGGGCCGAGAATCAGGCTGCTGGAGCCGGTCTCGATTCCCCCGCCGAGCAGAGAATCCAATTCCTCGATACCGCTGCTCAAGGTTTGCCGGTTGTAACCGCCGCGATGCTCAGCCGCCACCAGGCGCGGGAATACGTGAATGCCGTCGCCCATGATGGTGAAGTCGTGAAAGCCGCCACGGTATTTCTGGCCCCGGTATTTCACCACCCGGATGCGACGACGCTCGGCACCGTAGTTGGGCGTCAGTTCCTCCAGGCGAATTACCCCGTGGGCCACGCTGTGCACGGTCTTATCCAGGGATTCGGTGGTCAGGTCGTCCAGCAGTAATACGGTGGCGTCATAGCGCACGAAGTAGTGCTTGATCGCCAGGATCTGCCGGCGATAGCGCAAGGAGCTTTGCGCCAACAGCCGGATCTCCGACAGGCTGTCTACCACCACGCGGGTCGGCTTGACCCGTTCCACCACTTCAAAGATCTGGCGGGTGGCTTCCCCCAGTTCCAGGTCGGAGGAGTACAGCAGGCTTTGCTGGTGTTCGGCGTTGAGCAAGCTTTCGGGCGGGGTCAGTTCGAAGATATGAATATGGTCATCGAGGTCCCAGCCATGGGATTTGGCGCCCTGGCGCAATTCGTGCTCGGTTTCGGACAGGGTGATATACAAGCAACGTTCGCCGTTTTGCGCGCCGGCCTGCAGAAAGTGCAGGGCCACGGTGGTTTTACCGGTGCCGGGTTCGCCCTCAAGCAAAAACACGTGGCTGCGCGATAGCCCGCCGGCAAGAATGTCATCAAGACCTTCGATGCCGGTGGCCGCCTTTTCACTCAACAGCTGATTGGATGTACTCAAGAAGTGCCCTCAGGTCACGTACAAGTAGAGGGGCGCGCCGACTCGGACGCGCCATATTCACTTGACCGTAGTGGCACGTAGCGGTTCAACGTTTTGTAAGAATTACAGGCCCTGCTGTAACGCCGGATCATCCGGGTTCTGTTGCTCCAGTTGGGCGAGCAGCACCTGGACGTTCTGCAACTGTCCGGTCTCTTTCCAGTAGTTGACCAGCAACACGCGGGCTTTGCGGTTGGCGGGATCACGCTGGACGATTTCTTCCAACTGGCGCTGGGCCGCCTCTACTTCGTCCTGGTCGTGCAGTGTCGTCGCCAGGTCGTAGCGATAATCCGGGTTGTCCGGCTCAAGCTCCACCGCCTTGGAGAGGCCGAGCAGGGCGTAGGGGCGCTCGCCATGGTGCAGCAGCCACATGCCTAATGCATGTTGCAGGTAGGCCGATTCCGGATGAGCCGCCAGTTGCCGGGCCAACAGTTGGCGCGAGTCGTCGGTCTTGCCTTGTTTGTCCAGTAGTTCGATTTGCGATACCACCGCTTGCAGGTTGTCCGGCTGCAAACGCATTGCCTGCTCCAGGGCGTTTTGCGCCTCCGGCAGCAGGGCACTGTGGATGTACAGGCGCGCCAATTGAATCCAGCCTTCAGCGGTTTCGGGTTGGGCCTTGAGGGTTTTCACGAATTCGTCGAGCACCTGCTGCAGCGGGCCAAAGTACAGGCCCAGGGTGGCGGGAGACAGGCCGAGCAAGGCGTTGGCGGCGGCAAAGCGCACCGACTGTTCGGGATCATCCAGCACCGGGCCGAGCAGCAGGGTGCGTTGGCCGGTGGGCACCAGGCCGACGATGCTGTGAATCGCGGCTTCGCGCACCAGCGCCGATTCATTGGCCAGGTCTTTATCGGCCAGCTTCAGCGCCTGGGGGCTGGGGTAATTGGGTAACTCAGCATGCAAGGCGGCGCGGCGTTCGGGCGACAGGTCCGGCCGGCCCAACTGTTGGTACAGCACGCGCGCGGCGCCGGGCTCGCCGTTATGCGCTTGCTTCAAGGCCTTGGAATAACCATGGGCGATGGCCGGGGGTACGGCCACTGTCGGGGTGCGGGAGAAAAACCAGATGATCAGTACGATCAGCAACAGGGCGCACAGGCCGATGATGGAGTAACGGCGTGACTTTGACATGCAGGCGTCCGAAAGCTTGGGCAGCAAAGTTCCAAGCTTCGGTCAGTGCGAGGCGAGTGTCAAACCCGCGTCAGGTCAGCACGTAGTCCGCTGGTTCCAACGCAGGCGGCAGGTTGACTTCACCCAGGGCTGCGAGAATCTCACGCTCCAATGTCCGCAGGATGGCGTCACACGGCAAGTCGTTTTCGTCGAAGCCGAAAGGGTCCTCCAATTCGTCGCCAATCGCATCCAGGCCAAAGAAGGTGTAGCTGACAATCGCAGTGAACACCGGCGTCAACCAGCCCAGTGGCTCGGCCATGGCGAACGGCAGCAGGATGCAGAACAGGTAGATGGTGCGGTGCAACAGCAGGGTGTAGGGGAAGGGCAGTGGCGTGGTCTTGATCCGCTCACACGCCGCCTGCACCTGGCTCAGGCTGACCAACCGGATTTCCAGCTGGGTGTAGCGCCATTCGCTGATCACACCCTGTTGGGCCAGGACCGAAAAGCGCGCACCGACCGTTTGCAGCACGCTGTCCGACAGGTTGGGGTGGCCCGCTGGCACGCTGATCCAAGGGTGTATCGCCCGGGCTTGATCTTCATGACGCAAATGCGCGACCAAACCATGGGCAAAACCGCATAGGCCGCGCAGCAGGCCAGCACGCTCGGCGGTGTCCCCCAGCACCTGGGTCTCGCGAATCAGCGAACGCACGTCAATGACCATTTGCCCCAGTTGCTTACGCCCCTCCCACCAACGGTCGTAGCAGGCGTTGTTGCGAAAACTCATGAAGATCGACAGCGACAGGCCCAGCAAGGTGAAGGGCGTAGCGTTGACCTTGGAAAAATAGGCGGGGTGCAGGGTTTCCACCAGCACGATGACCGAGGCCAACAGCGTGACCAGCAGGCTGCGCCAGGCAATGCGCTTGGCAATGGAGCCTTTGAGGGAGAACAGGATACCCAGGACGTTGGGTTTGGGGCGAACGATCATGGCGGGCTTCTGTGGCGGCGCAGATCATCAGGGTAGAAGCTGGCACCCGGAGCGTCCAATCACTTGGATCGACCGCCTGATCAGTCGACTCAATGACTGACGTGGGAGCCGGCAGTACATAACCCTGTGGGAGCGGGCTTGCTCGCGAAGGCGGTGGGTCAGTCAGCCTCGATGTTTGCTGGGCCGACGCCTTCGCGAGCAAGCCCGCTCCCACAGAAAAGCGAACCCCCCCCGCGTTTTACTATGGACTGGCCAAACCAGTCAGCCAAGTTGAAAGCTTTGACCATTGCCGCTGCGCCGCTCTGGAGCGACTATTTCAGCGGTTTTATCGAGTTGAAAATGTCCTGAAAATAAAAACACAGAAGGATAGAAAGCGATGCGTGAGTATTTGGCTGCCACCACCGAGTTTGATTACCAGCACACCGTCGACGCCGCACTGGCCGGCAATCTGCAAGCGCTCAATGCCTGTGTGGAGTGTTGTGACCGTCACGCGCTGCCGGGGCGTATCGCGTTGTTCTGGGAAGGCAAGGACGGGCGTAGCGCCACCTCGACCTTCACCGAACTGCAGGAGCAGGCCGCGCGTTTTGCCAACTTCCTGCTGGCCAGGGGCGTCAAGCGCGGTGACAAGGTGGCGGGCCTGCTGCCGCGTACCGCCGAATTGCTGGTGGTGGTGTTAGCAACCTGGCGCATCGGCGCGGTCTATCAGCCACTGTTTACCGCGTTCGGTCCCAAGGCGATTGAACACCGCTTGAACAGTTCCGGCGCAGCGCTGGTGGTCACCGATGCAGTGAACCGCCCCAAGTTGGCTGAGGTCGCCGACTGCCCGACCATCGTCACGGTGGCCGGGGCCAAGGGTGAAGGCATCGTACGTGGCGATTACAGCTTCTGGGCCGAACTGCCCCATTACTCTTCTCACTGCGAGCCGGTGCTACTGGGCGCAGAGGAGCCGTTCTTGCTGATGTTCACCTCGGGCACCACCGGCCCGTCCAAGGCGCTGTCGGTGCCGCTCAAGGCCATCGTCGCGTTCCAGGGCTATATGCGCGACGCCGTGGACTTGCGCCCCGAAGACGCGTTCTGGAACGTCGCTGACCCTGGCTGGGCCTATGGCATCTATTTCGGCGTGACCGGGCCGTTGTCCATGGGGCACCCGATCACCTTCTACGATGGCCCGTTCACCCTGGAAAGCACCTGCCGGGTGATCAATAAATACGCAATCACCAACCTGACCGGTTCGCCCACGGCGTATCGCCTGCTGATTGCCGGTGGCGAACAGTTCGCGCGTTCGATCAAGGGCAAGCTGCGCATCGTCAGCAGCGCTGGCGAGCCGTTGAACCCGGAGGTGATTCGCTGGTTCGCCGACAACCTGGGCGTGACCATCCACGACCATTACGGCCAGACCGAACTGGGTATGGTGCTGTGCAACCACCACGGCCTGGCGCATCCGGTGCACGTGGGTTCGGCGGGTTTTGCCTCGCCAGGGCATCGCATCGTGGTGCTGGATGACGACCATCAAGAGCTGCCGGCCGGCCAGCCCGGCATCCTGGCCATCGACCGCGAGCAATCGCCCATGTGCTGGTTCGCCGGATACGACGGCGTGAAAACCAAGGCGTTCGTTGGCAAGTACTACCTCAGCGGCGACACCGTGGAGCTGAACCCGGACGGCAGCATCAGCTTTGTCGGGCGCAGTGACGACGTGATCACTACATCCGGCTATCGCGTGGGCCCCTTCGATGTGGAAAGTGCGTTGGTGGAGCACCCGGCGGTGGTCGAGGCGGCGGTGGTCGGCAAGCCTTGCCCGGAGCGCACCGAGCTGGTCAAAGCCTTTGTGGTGATCAGCGAGCAATACCGCGCCACCCCCGAGCTGGCCGAAGAGCTGCGCCTGCATGTGCGCCAGCGCCTGGCCGCCCATGCGTACCCACGGGAAATCGAATTTGTCAGCGACTTGCCCAAGACCCCGAGCGGCAAGCTGCAACGCTTTATTTTGCGCAATCAGGAAATAGCCAAGGCCCAGGCGGCAGTGGCGTGATCTCTTTAAAAGGAAACAACGATGCAGATTGAAAAAAAGGTATTCCTGGTCAGCGGCGGCGCGTCGGGCCTCGGCGCGGCCACCGCTGAAATGCTGATCGCTGCGGGTGCCAAGGTGATGCTGGTGGACTTGAACGCTGACGCTGTGGCCGCCAAGGCCCAGCAACTGGGCGACAATGCCCGCAGTGCCGTGGCGGACATCAGCCAGGAAGCCGCTGCAGAAGCGGCGGTGAAGGCAGCGGTCGAAGCCTTTGGTGGCTTGCATGGCCTGGTCAACTGCGCGGGTGTGGTGCGCGGCGAGAAGATCCTCGGCAAGAATGGCCCGCACGGCCTGGCAAACTTCGCCCAGGTGATCAACGTCAATCTGATCGGCAGCTTCAACCTGCTGCGTCTGGCCGCTGCGGCGATCGCTGAAACCGAGGCGAATGCCGACGGCGAGCGTGGCGTGATCATCAATACCGCCTCGGTGGCGGCGTTCGATGGGCAGATAGGCCAGGCTGCGTATGCCGCCTCCAAGGGTGCGATTGCCAGCCTCACCTTGCCTGCCGCACGGGAACTGGCGCGCTTTGGTATCCGCGTGATGACCATCGCACCGGGCATTTTCGAAACCCCAATGATGGCCGGCATGACCCCAGAGGTGCGTGAGTCCCTGGCTGCCGGCGTGCCGTTCCCGCCGCGCCTGGGCAAACCCGCCGAATATGCCGCGCTGGTACGCCACATCATTGAAAACAGCATGCTCAATGGCGAAGTGATCCGTCTCGACGGTGCCTTGCGCATGGCCGCCAAATAAGGAGCAATGACTATGAACGACCCTATTGTGATTGTCAGCGCTGTGCGCACGCCCATGGGCGGGTTTCAGGGCGACCTCAAAAGCCTGACCGCGCCGCAACTGGGCGCTGCCGCCATTCGTGCGGCGGTCGAGCGCGCCGGTATCGCCACCGATGCCGTCGACGAAGTGCTGTTTGGCTGCGTGCTGCCCGCCGGGCTTGGGCAAGCGCCTGCTCGCCAGGCCGCCCTGGGTGCCGGGTTGGACAAGGGCACGCGCTGCACCACCCTCAACAAGATGTGCGGCTCCGGCATGGAAGCGACGATTCTGGCCCACGATTCGCTGCGCGCTGGCAGCGTTGATGTGGTGATCGCGGGGGGCATGGAAAGCATGTCCAACGCACCGTACCTGTTGGACCGCGCGCGCAGCGGCTACCGCATGGGCCACGGCAAGGTGCTTGATCATATGTTCCTCGACGGCCTCGAAGACGCCTACGACAAGGGGCGCCTGATGGGCACCTTTGCCGAGGACTGCGCCGAGCACAATGGTTTTACCCGTGAGGCCCAGGACGCGTTTGCCATCGCCTCCCTGACCCGCGCGCAGGAGGCCATCACCCACGGCAGCTTTGCCAGCGAAATCGTCCCGGTGCAGGTCACCGTGGGCAAGGAGCAAAAAACCATCCTCCATGATGAACAACCGCCGAAAGCCAAGCTGGACAAGATCGCCAGCCTTAAACCGGCGTTCCGTGACGGCGGTACAGTGACAGCAGCCAACTCCAGCTCGATCTCCGATGGCGCGGCGGCGTTGTTGCTAATGCGTGAGTCCGAGGCGCTCAAGCGTGGCCTCAAGCCCTTGGCGGTGATCCATGGGCACGCCGCGTTTGCCGATGAGCCTGGGCTGTTTCCGGTGGCGCCGGTGGGGGCGATCCGTAAGCTGATGAGCAAGACCGGCTGGAGCCTCGACGAGGTGGACCTGTTCGAAATCAACGAAGCCTTCGCCGTGGTCAGCCTGGTGACCATGAGCAAGCTGGAGATTCCCCACGACAAGGTCAACGTGCATGGCGGCGCCTGCGCACTGGGCCACCCCATTGGCGCCTCTGGCGCACGTATCCTGGTGACATTGCTCGCGGCCCTGCGCCAGAAGGGGCTCAAGCGTGGCGTCGCAGCCATTTGCATTGGCGGCGGTGAAGCCACGGCCATGGCCGTTGAATGCCTGTATTGAGGATGACCTATGTTGCCCAATGACGAACAATTGCAGATCAGCGACGCCGCCCGGCCATTTGCCCAGGAACGTTTGAAACCCTTCGCCGCCGAGTGGGACCGCGAGCATCGCTTTCCCAAGGAGGCCATCGCGGAAATGGCCGAACTGGGCTTTTTCGGCATGCTGGTGCCAGAGCAGTGGGGCGGTTGCGACACCGGCTACCTGGCCTACGCCATGGCCCTGGAAGAAATCGCCGCGGGCGACGGTGCGTGCTCCACGATCATGAGCGTGCACAACTCGGTGGGTTGCGTGCCGATACTCAAGTTTGGCAATGACCAGCAGAAAGAGCAGTTCCTCACGCCCTTGGCCAGCGGCGCTATGCTGGGTGCTTTTGCGCTGACCGAACCCCAGGCCGGTTCCGATGCCAGCAGCCTGAAAACCCGTGCACGCCTTGAAGGCGACCACTATGTACTCAACGGCTGCAAACAGTTCATCACCTCCGGGCAAAACGCCGGGATTGTGATTGTGTTTGCAGTCACCGACCCTACTGCGGGCAAGCGTGGGATCAGCGCGTTTATCGTGCCCACCAATTCGCCCGGTTACACCGTGGCGCGGGTGGAAGACAAGCTGGGGCAACATGCTTCGGACACTTGCCAGATCCTGTTTGAAGACGTGAAAGTGCCGGTGGCCAACCGCCTGGGCGAGGAGGGCGAAGGTTATAAAATTGCCCTGGCCAACCTGGAAGGTGGCCGCGTGGGCATCGCGTCCCAGTCGGTGGGCATGGCCCGCGCCGCCTTCGAAGCGGCCCGGGACTATGCCCGTGAACGTGAAAGCTTTGGCAAGCCGCTGATCGAACACCAAGCCGTCGCCTTTCGCCTGGCCGACATGGCCACCCAGATCGCCGTCGCCCGGCAGATGGTGCATTACGCCGCTGCCCTGCGTGACAGCGGCAAACCAGCGCTGGTGGAGGCGTCCATGGCCAAGCTGTTTGCCTCGGAAATGGCCGAGAAAGTCTGCTCGGCCGCCTTGCAAACCTTGGGCGGTTACGGTTACCTGAACGACTTCCCCCTGGAGCGGATCTACCGTGATGTGCGGGTCTGCCAGATTTACGAAGGCACCAGCGATATTCAACGCATGGTCATCTCACGCAATCTTTAAGGAGCCGAGACATGAGTTACGAAACCATCCTGCTTGACGTTCAGGGCCGTGTCGGGCTGATCACGCTTAACCGCCCCAGCGCACTGAACGCCTTGAATGCACAACTGGTCAGCGAGCTGAACCAGGCGCTGGACAGCCTGGAAGCCAACCCGGAAATTGGCTGCATCGTGCTGACTGGCTCGAAAAAAGCCTTCGCGGCCGGTGCCGACATCAAGGAAATGGCCGAGCTGACCTACCCGCAGATCTATATGGACGACCTGTTCAGCGACAGCGACCGCGTGGCCAACCGCCGCAAACCGATCATTGCCGCCGTGAATGGTTTCGCCCTGGGCGGCGGCTGTGAACTGGCCTTGATGTGCGACTTTATCCTTGCCGGCGACACCGCCAAGTTTGGCCAGCCGGAAATCAACCTGGGCGTGCTGCCGGGCATGGGCGGCACCCAGCGCCTGACCCGTGCGGTGGGCAAGGCCAAGGCCATGGAGATGTGCCTGACCGGGCGTTTTATCGACGCGGTGGAGGCCGAGCGCTGCGGGGTTGTGGCGCGCATTGTGCCCGCCGATGAACTGCTGGAGGAAGCGCTGAAGGTGGCTACCCTGATCGCCGGTAAATCTGTGCCGATCAGCATGATGGTCAAGGAAAGCGTGAACCGTGCGTTTGAAGTCAGCCTGTCTGAAGGCGTGCGTTTTGAGCGTCGGGTGTTTCATGCGGCGTTTGCGACCCAGGACCAGAAGGAAGGCATGGCCGCGTTTGTGGCCAAGCGGGCGCCGGAATTTAAGGATAAGTAACCTGGTGGGGGGGTGGCCTGCCAGCCGACACCTACCTACCTGACACCCCAACGATCCAACTGTGGGAGCTGGCTTGCCTGCGATGACGGCCTGCCAGCCGACACCTATCTACCTGATACCCCCGCAATCCAACTGTGGGAGCGGGCTTGCTCGCGAAGGCGGCCTGACAGTCAACACAGTTGGATGGTGTACATATCCATTGCTGCGGTCACGGCCACTTAGGGTTCCGCCCTGACGGCGGCTCACTTTTGAGAAGCGCAAAAGTAAGCAAAACGCTCTTGCCCCACCACTCGGCACCTCGCCTAGGCTCGGTGTGCCCGTAATCCGCCAGTGATTTGGGGGGCCGCCGCCCCGCGCCATCCATGGCGCGGGGCGGCTAAACCGGCATCCCTGCCGGTTTACCCCCCAAATCCCTGTCGAATTCCGGCCAGCGTGGTTTGACGGGGCGCCTAAGATCAAGAGCAGATCAAAAGCAGAGCAAGAGCGGCTCGCTTCGCATCGTGGTTACCGTTGATCGGTACCCTGATGTACCGAGGTGTCTGCATCGCAGGCAAGCCATAATGCCAGACGGTCAAGGCATTTTTGTAGGAGCGAGCTTGCTCGCGAAAAGCTCACAGACGCCGCGGTCAGTCAGCAAGCACGCGTTATCGTTGACGTTTTTCGCGAGCAAGCTCGCTCCTACAGAAGGCGATGGTGTGGTGTCCGTCAGAGCTGGTAGTTTTTCAACTCCCTGGCAATCACCATCCGCTGAATCTCGCTGGTGCCTTCGTAAATCTGCGTGATCCGTGCATCCCGGTAGTAGCGCTCCACCGGGTAATCCTCCAAATACCCATACCCACCATGGATCTGCATTGCCTTGGAGCAGACCCGTTCGGCCATTTCCGAGGCGAACAGCTTGGCCTGGGAGGCTTCGGACAAGCAGGGTTTGCCGGCGGTGCGCAGGCGCGCAGCATGGAGGATAAGCAGGCGCGCAGCGTTGAGTTGGGTGTGCATGTCGGCCAGCAGGTTGGCCACGCTCTGGTGTTCGATGATCGCTTTGTCGAACTGCACCCGATCACGGGCGTAGGCCAGCGCGGCTTCAAACGCGGCGCGGGCAATGCCCAGGGCCTGGGCGGCGATGCCGATGCGTCCGCCTTCCAGGTTGGAGAGGGCGATGGCCAGGCCCTTGCCGCGCTCACCTAGCAGGTTGGCTTCGGGAACCTTGCATTGGTTGAGCGTGACGGCGCAGGTGTCTGAAGCACGAATACCCATCTTGTGCTCGGTGCGGTCGACCACGAAACCTGGGGTATCGGTGGGCACCAGAAACGCTGAAATGCCTTTCTTGCCCAGTTCCGGGTCGGTCACGGCAAACACGATGGCCAGCTTGGCGCGCTTGCCGTTGCTGACAAACTGCTTGGCGCCATTGATGACCCATTGCCCGTCACGCAACTCGGCACGGGTGCGCAGGTTATGGGCTTCGGAACCGGCCTGGGGTTCGGTCAGGCAGAAGCAACCGATGGCCTGGCCACTGGCGAGTTCGGCCAGCCAGGTGTGTTTCTGTTCGGTTGTGCCGTAGTTGAGGATCGGCCCACAACCCACTGAATTATGGATGCTCATCAACGCGCCCGTCGCAGCGTCACCGGCGGAGATTTCCTCCACGGCCAGGGCGTAGGCGACGTAATCGACATAGGTGCCGCCCCATTCTTCCGGTACCACCATGCCTAGCAGGCCCAGCTCGCCCATCTTCGCCACCAGGGCGTCGTCGATCCAGCCGGCTTTCTCCCAGGCTTGGGCATGGGGGGCGATTTCGCCACGGGCAAAATCACGCGCCATGTCTCGGATCATCACTTGTTCTTCAGTGTATTCAAGATCTTGCATGGCTTATTTCCCAATCTGCACGAAGTCGCGGAAGAAGCTCTCGACATGGCTGGCATCCAGCGCATGGAGGGTGGGTGGGTTCCACTTCGGAGTCTTGTCCTTGTCGATGATCAGGGCGCGAACCCCTTCGATCAGGTCGCCGCGCTCGAACCACTGGCGGTCCAGGTGCAGTTCGAGGGCAAAGCACTGTTCCAGTGGCAAGTGGCGGCCGCGGCGCAGCATCTCCAGGGTCACGGCCATGGCCAGGGGCGAGCGGGTCTGCATGAGGTTGGCGGTGGTCAGCGCCCAGTCATGGCTATCGGCCACGGTCACTTGTTGCAGTTGCTCGACGATGCTGGGCACGTCCGGCAACCCGAAAAAGTGGTCAATGGCCGGGCGCAAGGCCGCCAACGGGGCGTCGGGCAATTGCTGCACGGCGAGCTTGGCGAGTGCGCCTTGCAAGTCCTTGAGCGGCGAGTCGTGCCATTGCAGGCCGTCGAGTTTCTGGTCCAGCTCAACCAGCTTGGCGCTGTCGATGTACCAGTCTGCCAGCCCGCAATACAAGGCATCCGCCGCGCGAATCTGCACCCCGGTCACCCCAAGGTAGGTGCCCAGCTCGCCAGCAATACGCGAGAGAAAATAGCTGCCGCCCACATCCGGGAAGTACCCGATGGCCACTTCCGGCATCGCCAGGCGGCTGCGTTCGGTGACCACCCGCAGGTCCGCGCCTTGCACCAGGCCCATGCCACCGCCGAGGACGAAGCCGTCCATCAATGCCAGTACGGGTTTACGGTAGTGATGAATGGCCAGGTCGAGGGCATATTCCTCGACGAAGAATTCCTGGTGCAGGGTGTCGCCTTGCTTGAAGCTGTCGTACAGCGAACGGATGTCGCCGCCAGCGCAAAAGGCTTTCTCGCCGGCGCCGCGCAGTACCACGGCGTAGATCTCGGGGTCGTCGGCCCAGGCCTGCAAGTGCGCGGCCAACTGGCGGACCATGTCCAGGGTGATGGCGTTCAGGCCGGCGGGCCGATTGAGGGTGAGGTGGCCGATGTGGTTACGCACCTGTGCCAGAACAGCGTCCTGCTGGACCTCGGCGTGGCTTGCTTGGGATGAAACCTGAGCAGTCATCTCTAACTCCCTGCTTTTATTGTCTTTATCAAGATGTTCGCGGGTGAACTCTCTTGTGATCGTACCAGTGCAAATTTGCCCCGTACAACCCGGAATCGTGCAGGTCGTTGTTGCATTTATGCAGTGCCGGTCAAACCACCCGGCTGGCCAGAACCTCGCCGATACTGCGACGCCGTGCATGGCCCTCGGCGGCGTGGATCAGTTGCTCCAGCTCTGTCGGTTCGACGTCGTAGAACTGTTCCATCTCGGCCAGCGCCAGCTTGAGGTCGGCTGCCGTGATGCTCGGCTCGCTGACGGCGGTGGCAGTGCCCAGGATAAACGGTGCAGGCTCGGCAAGCCCCTTGGGGTAACGTGTGCGCGTGGCATTGTTATAGGCCAACGCGCAGGCGAGCAGGGCGCCAGCGCCGAGCATCACCGGCGCCAATTCGTACCAGCCAAGGGCGACAGATGCCGGATCGGCCAGCACCAGGGTCATGGCCAGGCCACCGGCCGGCGGGTGCAGGCAGCGTAGCCAGCAGATGAGGACCACGGTCATACCCGCCGCCAGGCACGCGCTGCCCAAGGTGCGCCCCAGGACGCGGGCGACCAGCAGCGCGACGACGCCTGCACACAGGTAACTGCCGATGATCGACCAGGGTTGGGCCAGCGCCCCCGAGGACACGGCAAACAACAGCACCGCCGAGGCACCCAGAGGGCCGAGCAGGTGCAGGGCCACCTCCATGCCGAATACTTGGGCACAAGCCCAGACACTCAATAGCGTGCCCAGGGCCATGCCGATGGCTGCACGGCTCCATTCGGCGGGACGGGTGTTGATTGCAGCGGGTAACCAGCGAGCGAGCATTGAAAGACGGTCCATAAACGGCGGGCGAAAAAAAAGGCCTGCCTGGTTTCCCGGAACAGCCCTTTGAAGGTTCCAACATTGGGGGAAGGAACCTGTGCAGTGTGCCGCGCTTGATCCAGGGGCGCTACTGCATATTAATGAAGGTTAAATACAAAAAAAATGCAGTTAAAAGGCGTCGCCGTAGGTGATCGGCCCGGTGGCTGTGGCCGTCGTTGGGTTGATCTTGCCCAGCACGCGACTGTGGGTTTCTTCATTGAACAGGCGCTCTTGCAGGTCTTCGCGCAGCCTGGGATCGTCGGCCAGCGGCCCCTTCAACGCCACCAGTGCGTCACGCAACGCCATCAAACGATCAAGCCTGGGTAAAGGTACGGTTAACAGGTCATCTCGCACGGCATTGTCCTCTCAATGAAGTAAGCCATCGCGCGCGGGCAGCCTACAACGTCCTTGTTGTTGTGAAGTGCCCTGACCCAAGCGCTACAGGTTAGTCTTGACGGTCGGGTGGTAGATAGTGAGTGCACGTGGCAGCGAGTCTACAGTTGGGCTCCGAGCACCGGAAGGGAAAGTGCACCAGCCATTACGCAAACAAATGTAGGCACTTTCTTGGTACCTATGATGAAAGCCGCCCACTCGTTGAGCAGTGGGCGTTCTTTCTTACAATGCAGCGAGAAAAGCACTCAGGGCGTCGAGGTTTTTGCCAAATGCAGCAACACATAGGGGGTTTTGTCGAACGCTGCCGTGAGCGTCGGCGTGATTGAGCGCAGGCGCGGATCGTCCAGCGCCTGGAAGTCGGCCAGGCTCATCACTATCCATGCCGGCGCCTGGACGGGTTTCAATTCGGCGGGCAGCTGAGTAAACAACGGCACCTTGTCGCAATCGAAGTTGACCATGAACTTAATGGCTTTCGCGTCTTTGCCCAGTGCATGCAACACCAGCGGCGCCGGTTGCTGCTGAACGTGCGCCTTGACGGCGAGGCTGAAGGTGCGAGTGTCGTACACATGACGTTCCAGGGGTTCGACCGCCATGATGTAGGTGCTCCACAGGGCGAGTACGGCGGCCAAGGCGGGCCCATAGGTGCGCAGCCGCGAGCGGAACAATGCCAGTAGGGCCAGCACCTGCAGCACACCAAGCACGACGAAGATCAACGCAAGGTCGGCCAGCGGCTCCGGGTAACGCCGCCGCGCCACCACCAGGCCAATGGCCAGCAGCGCTGGCAACAGCGTCCAGATGCCCAGCATCAAGGCGCGCAGCCAGGCAAACAGTCGCCCTTGCGTGGCCTGGAAGGGGTACGCGGCAATGATCGCGGCCATCGGCAACATCGGCAGGATATAACGCGCTTTCTTGGCTTGAGGCACCGACAGGCCCAGCATCACCAGCACAGCCGCTGCTGCGCAGTAGAGCACCAGCTTCAAGGCTGGGTCCGGCGCGCGTCGATCGCCCATCAGCACCGCCAGCAGCACCAACAACGCAGTGGGATAGGCCAGGGCGTAATTGCCCAAAGAGCTGGTGAAGTAATACAGCACGCCGCCGGAGCCTCCACTGCCATCCATGCGCCCCAGGAACTGCATGCGAATCACGTCATGCATAAAGTCTTCACCGCCGCTGAGCTTGGCCAGCAGCAGCAACAGGCCGACGCACGCCGCCAGCAGCGCCAGTGCCAGCAGGCCGAAGCTGAACAGCTGGCGCCACTGGCGGTTGATCAGGTAGTAGCTGCACAACACACCCGTAGGGATCACCAGGCCAATCGGGCCACGAATGGCAAACCCCAACAGCAGCAGCAAAAACACCCAATGCAGGCGCTTTGCAGCGGCGAAATGGTCATGGGCATAGCCCAGGTAGAACACCGCCAACGCCACGGCGGCGAGCATCTGATCCAGGGAGACTGCGCGGGTTTCGCTGATGAAGGTACTGCTGAGCAGCAGCATCGCAATGCTCAGCAGGCCCCAACGCGGCGAGTAGGGCGCGGTGAGGCGATAGACCAGCACCACGATCAGCGCCGACGCCACCGCCGTGGGCAGCCACGCCGTCAGGCTGGTGACCTGGCCCAAGGGCAACGACAGCAGCCACGTCAGCAGGGTCGACGTCGCCAGGTAATCGGCATACGGCTGGCCATAGGTGGTGGGGAAGAAGCTTGGCCCATGGCGCAGCATTTCCTGGGCAAACACCACGAAGCGCGAATCAAAGCCGATGATCGCCTGGTGCCAGTTGCCGGCGATAAACAGCACCAGCGCCAAGAGCCCAAGCCCCAGGGACTGGTGACGGATCGTTGCACGCTGCGCGGACGGTAAGGCGATGTTCACCTAGCAAGCGTCCTTGGCCTGTTCCACCCAGTTTTGCTGGGGGATCGGCAACTCGCAGGAGTCGCCGCGGCCGATGGGGAAGTACTTGAAGCCTTTGCGCGCCAGGCGTTCGCCGTCGTACAGGTTACGGCCGTCGAAGATCACCGGGGTTTTCAGGCGCTGGTGAATCAGGTCAAAGTCCGGTGCCTTGAATTGCTGCCACTCGGTGCACACGATCAACGCATCGGCGCCGCCCAAGGTGGATTCCGGGGTGCCCATCAGCATCAGGCGCGGGTCGTCCCCGTAGATGCGTTGGGTTTCCTGCATGGCTTCCGGGTCGAACGCACGCACATTGGCGCCAGCGGCCCACAGCGCTTCCATCAGCACACGGCTGGGGGCGTCACGCATGTCATCGGTGTTGGGCTTGAAGGCCAGGCCCCACAGAGCGAACGTCTTGCCCTTGAGGTTGCCCTGGAAGAACGCGTTGATGCGCTCGAACAGCTTGCTCTTCTGGCGCTGGTTGATGGCTTCCACGGCTTCGAGCAGGTCGCTGGAGCAGTTGGCCTGCTTGGCACTGTGAATCAGGGCGCGCATGTCTTTGGGGAAGCACGAGCCGCCATAACCGCAGCCGGGGTAGATAAAGTGGTAGCCGATGCGCGAGTCGGCACCAATGCCCAGGCGCACCGACTCAATGTCGGCGCCCAGGTGTTCGGCCAGTTCGGCGATCTGGTTGATGAAGCTGATCTTGGTGGCCAGCATGCAGTTGGCGGCGTACTTGGTCAGTTCGGCGCTGCGCAGGTCCATGAAGATGATGCGGTCGTGGTTGCGGTTGAAGGGCGCGTACAGGTCGCGCATCACGTCACGTACTTCTTCACGCTCACAGCCGATGATGATCCGGTCCGGGCGGCGGCAGTCGGCAACGGCGGAGCCTTCCTTGAGGAATTCCGGGTTGGAGACGATATCGAACTGCAGCTCACGGCCGGCGGCGCGCAGGTTATTGAGGATGTGATCGCGCAACGTGTCGCCGGTGCCGACCGGTACGGTGGATTTCTCCACCAGGATTACCGGCGCCACGCGGTGGCGGGCAACTGCATCACCCACCGACAGCACGTATTTCAAGTCGGCCGAACCGTCTTCATCCGACGGCGTGCCCACGGCAATAAACAGCACTTCACCGTGTTCGACGGCGAGTTTCTCATCGTGGGTAAAGCGCAGGCGTCCGCTTTCCAGGTTGTCCTTGACCATGGCTGCCAAGCCCGGCTCGAAGATGGTCACGTGACCTTTCTGCAGCGATTCGACCTTGTGCTTGTCAACGTCCATGCAAATGACATCGTGACCGACTTCGGCTAATACAGTGGCCTGGACCAGACCAACGTAACCACTACCAAATACACTGATTTTCATGGGGTATTCCTGGGACTTGAGGTGCTAGCACGACGAGAGTTGATAACCAGTACACCGAGGATGACCAAGGCCACCCCCAGGGTTTTTGAAAGCGAAAAATCTTCGTTGAACACCGGCAGGCAGGCGGCCAGCAAATACACCAGCGCGTAGCTGATACTGAGCAGCGAATAGGCGCGGCCCAGGGGTAAGTGCTTCAGTGCGCCGAGCCAGCACAGCATCGACAGCGCATAGGCGATGATCGCCAGGATCACCACGCCCAGGGCGCCCAGGTCGATGCGGTTATCCGTGAAGGCGGCCAGCCATTCAGAGGGGAGCGGCAGGCGCGTCATACTCCAGCGCATGCCCAGTTGGGCACCACTCACCAGGCCGACACTGCCCAGGGCCAGGGCGAAACCCCGCACGCGACTCATACCTGACGCCCCAGCAAGACCACGCCGGCAATCACCAGCCCCACACCCAGCCAGTGACGGCCATCAATGGGCTCGTGGAACACAAAGCGCGCCATCAGCGTGACCAGCACAAAATTCAGGCTGAGCATGGGGTAGGCAATACCCACTTCCAGGCGCTGCAACACCAGCAGCCACACCAGCAAGCCCAGGCCCAGGCACACCAGCGCCGACCACAACCACGGCGAGCGCAGTTTCGATACCCAGCCATCCGGCATGCCGCGCCAGCTTTCCACGGCAAACTTTTGCGAGACCTGGCCCATGCAAGTGAACAGGCAGGCCGTGAGCAGTAGCAGCAGGGTGATCATGGCGCGACCTGCGGGAAAATCAGGATCACGATCTTGCCCTGCGCATACCGTTTTCCGTCGGTGGGCAGCAGTGCGAGCTCTTCCTTTTCACCGGTGCTATTGACGCGCATCACCACGCCCACCGCGCCGGTACGACGGGTTTCGGCCATCCATGACTGGATGCGGTTACGGTCGACCAGGCGCGGCGCCGTGTCCTCGTAAGCCAGGCCGTACTTGACCTCACCCGAGGTGTTGTACAGCGTGATATCGGGGCGTTTGAGGCGCCAGGACAACGCCGAGGCGGCGCCCAGGTCGTTGCTCAGCAGGGCAACGCTGGGCTGCAACTCGTCGATGTGATCGATGATGAATTGGTCCGGGGTCTTGTTGTAAACCACCGAGTGGGGCAATGCGGCAGGCACCAGCAGCACCAGTAAGCCACTGCCGATCAGCGGCGCGGCCCACAATTTCAGCGGGCGTGCCGCTTGCAGCAGATTGACCACGATCCAACCGAACAAGAAGATGAACACCAGCACCAGGCTGAGGGTTTCCTCACCCGGTTCGTATACCGGCTTCTTCAACTGGAACCAGCTGAGGGCCAGCAATACCAGCACACCGATCGCCAGGTTCAACCAACCATTGATGCGCAGCACGCGGCCGTGGCCTTGAGCCAGTTTGTCGCTCAGGGCCGAGCCCATCAGCAAGGCCAGGGGCAACATGCACGGCATGATGTAGGAGGGCAGCTTGCCTTTGGCCAGGCTGAAAAAGGCCAGGGGCATCAACAACCACAGCAACAGGAACGCGGTTTTCGGCACGCGTCGTTGCAGCCAGGCCTGCTTGAGCGCGGACGGCAGAACGGCGACCCACGGCAGCGCGAACGCGACCAGCAGCGGCAAGTAATACCAGAAGGGTTCGGCGTGCTGGGCGTCTTCACCGGCAAAGCGTTGAATGTGCTCGTGCCAGAAAAAGAAATGCCAGTAGTCCGGCTCTTGCAGGTGCACGGCCAGGGCCCACGGCACGCTGACAGCAATCGCCACCACCACGGCAACAGGGCCAAATTTGCACAACTCGCCAAAACGTTTTTGCCAGACGGCGTAGGGCAGGGCGACCAGCACCGGCAGCAACCAGGCCAGGAAGCCCTTGGTCATGAAGCCCATGCCGCACGCCAGGCCCAGCAAGGCCCAGGACCACAAGCGCGCACGCCGTGTGGTGCTGTCGAAACAGAACCACAAGGCCACGCCCGTCAGGTTGACCCAGAAGGTGAACTGCGGGTCCAGGTTGGCATAGCCGCCCAGCGCGGCCACGCTGACGAAGCTCATGTAGAGCAGCGTGCTGACCAGGCTTTTTTGCGGGTCGTTCCACAACCGGCGAGAGACCAGATACACCAGTAGAATGCTCAAACCGGTGCTCAATGCCGAGGCAAACCGCACGCCGAACAGGTTCTGCCCGAAGATCGCCTGGCCCAGCGCGATCATCCAATAGCCTGCGGCGGGCTTTTCGAAGTAGCGAATGCCCATGAAGTGCGGCGCGGCCCACTTGCCGGTCAGCAGCATTTCCTGGCTGATTTGCGCATAGCGGGTTTCATCTGGAATCCACAGGCCATGGGTGGCCAATGGCAGCAGGTAGAACACGGCAAACGCCAGCAGGAGCAGGGGCAACGCCCAGCGGCGGATCATGCCTGCTGCACTCCCAGCCAACCCTCGCGGCCGCTCAAGGCGCCGCGCACCAGCTGTTGCTGGGGCAGGGTGGTCACATCCGCAGGCAACAGCTCGCCCAAAGGTTTGAAATCAATGCCGCGCTGCCCGGCCTGGGCGAGCAACTGGCGAAAATCATTGGCCATCAGAATCCCTTCTACTTCTGCGTGGATCGTATAGACGTTCAGCTTTGACGCGCTGAACCGATCAAGAATGAAGCGGTTGAAATCGTTGGCAGCCACCACCGGCCCGACGACTTCGTCGAAGGTCGGCAGGTCTACCGGAATTTGTGGGGTGCCCGCGCTGCCATCGGCCAAGGTTGGTCGAAACAGGCTGGTGCCCCGGCAATCGCTGTTGTAGCGAAAGTTGAAGCTTTGCTTGGCTTGCACCACGCGCTCATCGGCACGCCAGCCGGCGGCCGCTGAACAGTCGACGCGCTCGCCGAGGATGTCGCTCAAGGTGTCTACGCCGCGTCGAATCTGCTCGACCAGCTGTGCCTCGCTCCAGCGCCCGGTGTTGGCCTGCCAGCCATGGTGGTCCCAGGCGTGCAGGCCGACTTCATGCCCGGCGGCCTTGGCCTGGCGCATCAAATGCCCCAGGTCGCGGCCAATCGGCTTGCCTGGCCAGGCGGTGCCGGCCAGCAAGATGTCCCAGCCATACAGGCCGGCAGCGTTGGAACGCAGCATCTTCCACAAAAACTGCGGGCGGATCAGGCGCCACAAATGGCGCCCCATGTTGTCCGGCCCGACACTGAAGAAGAACGTCGCTTTGACCCCAGCTTCGGCCAGGGAGTCGAGCAACCGTGGCACACCTTCACGGGTGCCGCGGTAGGTGTCGACGTCGATGCGAAGACCTGCCTGCATTACTTTTTGTCCGCAATTTCAAGCATGGCTTCACGCAAGAAGAAATCGAGCGTGTTGCCGATGGTTTCGCTCATCTGCACGCTCGGCTCCCAGTTCAGCAGGCGCTTGGCGTTTTCGATGCTTGGCTTGCGGTGCGCCACGTCCTGGTAGCCCGTGCCGTAGAACGCCTTGCTCTCGACGTCGCGGAACCCAGCGAACGGCGGGAAGTTGTGGCGCAGCGGGTGGGCCTCGAACTGACGCAGCAGCTCTTCGCCCAACTGGCGGATGCTGGCTTCGTTTTCAGGGTTGCCGATGTTGATGATCTGGCCGTCGCACACGCCATTGTCGTTATCAATGATGCGCGCCAGGGCTTCGATGCCGTCGGCAATGTCGGTGAAGCAACGCTTTTGCTCACCACCGTCGAACAGACGGATCGGTGTGCCTTCCACCAGGTTCAGGATCAGTTGGGTAATGGCGCGGGAGCTGCCGATGCGCGCCGAGTCCAGGCGGTCCAGGCGCGGGCCCATCCAGTTGAACGGACGGAACAGGGTGAACTTCAGGCCCTTGTCGCCGTAGGCCCAGATCACGCGGTCCAGCAGTTGCTTGGAGACGGAGTAGATCCAGCGCTGCTTGTTGACTGGGCCCACCACCAGGTTGGAGGTGTCTTCGTCGAAGTACTGGTCTTGGCACATGCCGTAGACTTCCGAGGTCGACGGGAAAATCACGCGCTTGTTGTACTTGACGCAGTAGCGCACCAGCTTCAGGTTTTCTTCGAAGTCCAGTTCGAACACGCGCAACGGGTTACGGGTGTATTCGATCGGCGTAGCGATAGCCACCAGCGGCAGCACCACGTCGCATTTCTTGATGTGGTATTCGATCCACTCGGTGTGGATGCTGATGTCGCCTTCCACATAATGGAAATTCGGGTGGCTGCGCAGGCGCTCGATGGCGTCGGAGCCGATGTCCAGGCCATAGACTTCGTAGCGGTCGTCACGCAGCAGGCGCTCGGACAAGTGGTTACCGATAAAACCGTTGACGCCCAGAATCAGCACGCGAGTGCGGCGCGGCTTGCGGCCTGACTCGGCGCCGCGCAGTACAGAACCATCCACCAGGCCCAGTTCATCGGCCAGGGACGGGCCCGCCAGGTACAGGCCGTTTTCGTTGCGCTGGCCGAACTTGACCACCAGGGAATCTTCACCGCAGGCAATGCGCAGCGGGTTGACGCTGATCACACGGCCAGGCGCCAGACCTTCGTTGCCCTTGACCACGTCGGCTTGCCACACGATCAGCTTGTGCTCGCCCACGGCGCAGAAGGCGCCCGGGTACGGCTGGGTCACCGCACGCACCAGGTTGAACAGTTGCTCGGCGGGCTGTTTCCAGTCCAGCTTGCCATCGGCGGCGGTGCGACGACCGAAATAGGTGGCTTTGCTTTCGTCCTGGGCGGTTTCGCTCAGCTTGCCTTGGGCCAGCTGTGGCAGGGCATCGCGCAGCAGGGCAGCGGCCGCATCACGCAGCTTGGCATGCAGGCTCAGGCCGGTATCGCTGCGCTCGATGGTGACTTTCTGCTGGGCCAGGATGGCGCCGGCATCGGCACGCTTGACCATACGATGCAGGGTCACGCCGGTTTCGGTTTCGCCTTTGACCAACACCCAGTTGGCCGGGGCGCGGCCACGGTATTTAGGCAGCAACGAGCCGTGCAGGTTGAACGCGCCTTTGCGGGCGGTGGCCAACAGCGGTTCGCTCAGCAGGTTGCGGTAGTAGAACGAGAAGATGTACTCCGGGTTCAGCTTGGCAATGCGTTCGATCCACAGCGGGTGGTTGGCGTCTTCCGGAGCATGTACCGGGATGCCGTTGCGTGCGCAGAGTTGGGCGACGGAACCGTAGAAGTTGTTTTCCTTGGGGTCATCGGCATGGGTGAACACGGCGGCAATGTCGTAACCGGCGCTGAGCAGCGCTTCAATGCCTGCGCAGCCAATATCGTGGTAGGCGAATACAACAGCTTTTGAACTCATGACTGGACCTGATCCGAAGAAGAAGTAGACGTATGGGAAGACACCAGGCCGTCAACCACGACGACTGGAGCCGGTGCTGCCGGTTGGTTGCGCAGCACTTTTTCAATAAAGAAGCGTGGGCGGGCGCGTACATCGCTGTACATGCGGCCCAGGTATTCGCCCAGCAGGCCCATGCCGATGAACTGGCCCCCGGTGAACACGAACAGCACCGCGAACAGCACGAACAGGCCATCACCCGCCCAGTCGGCGCCGAACGCCAGGCGCATGACAATCAGGGCAAAGGCAAACAGCACGCCGAGCGCCGCGAGGCTAAAGCCGACGATGGACAGCAGGCGCAAGGGCGTGGTGGTCATGCACGTCAGCAGGTCGAACATCAGGCTGATCAGGCGCATGGCGCTGTACTTGGATTCGCCGTGCTCACGTTCAGCGTGGTGCACGAGGATTTCCGTGGTGTGGCGGGCAAAGCCGTTGGCCAGGATAGGAATGAACGTGCTGCGCTCACGGCAGGCGAGCATGGCGTCGACGATGGTGCGGCGGTAGGCGCGCAACATGCAGCCGTAGTCGGTCATGGCCACGCCGGTAGAGCGCTGCACGGCGAGGTTGATCAAGCGCGACGGCCAGCGGCGGAAGGCCGAGTCCTGGCGGTTATTGCGCACGGTGGCGACCACGTCGTAGCCCAATGCGGCTTGCTCGACCAGGCGCGGGATTTCTTCCGGCGGGTTCTGCAGGTCGGCGTCGAGGGTAATCACCACTTCGCCACGGCACTGTTCAAAGCCGGCCATGATCGCCGCGTGCTGGCCGTAGTTGCGGTTAAGGATCACCGCTACCACGTTGCTGCCGTCTTCGGCGGCGGCGTCTTCGAGCAGTTGGGCCGAATTGTCGCGGCTACCGTCATCCACCAGGATGATTTCGTATTCGTAAGCCAGTTGCTTGCAGGCCGCCGTGGTGCGGCGCAGCAACTCAGGCAGGCTTTCTTGTTCGTTGTAGACCGGGATAACGATCGACACGCAATGAATAGGGTAGGGTTTCAAAGATTCATGACCTCGGGCTAAAGCGACTTCAAGCGTGAAAACAGCAGCGTTCATTGGGCAAAACTACAGCCCGCAGGTTACAAAACGGGGCTAAAGATGATGCGTTTTCAATAGGTTAGTCGATAATCCACGGATTGCTCTTAAGTGTTGTCTACAAGGTTAAGCGCAAAAATGTGCAACGAATATGAAAGGCGGATGAAAAACTCGTTTATTTGACAGGCAGACAGCTAGGGTTCAGCTAAGTAATCAAGGCGTTACAGGTAAGCCTCACAGGGCGATATCGGAGCTTCGTGCAGGGCGCGTGGTTCAATTTGAGCGAGGTGATCGGGCCAATGAGCGCCCTTCAACAATCTTCTCTGCATTGGCGCTCAAGTGCCGGTAAAGTAAGCCCTCTCTTGCCAGGGTACTCGGATGAATAGCGTGCAGCTTTTGCGCGGCCCATTGCGGCCCGTGCTGATGGGATTGTTGATGACGGTGGCCTGTGCCACCAGCGTGCGGGCCGATCAGGGCGTTGCGCTGACGCCTCTGGAGCAGGTGCCGGAAGGGGTGGAAGTGCGCGGCAAGCAAGTCGCCGCGTATACCTGGGATGACCGCCAGGGCAAAAACCTGCTGGTACTCGCCGAGCAAGCCGGTGAGCGCGATGACGATGGTACCCAATCGGCCTTTGTCTACGCGGCGCAGTACGTGCTGAGTGGCGAGCGCCCCAAGCGCGTCTGGATGCTGTATGACGATGTGCAGCACTGCGAGTTCGACGCCGGGCTGCGCTTTGACCGGGCCGCCACCAAGGTCACCGACCTGCTGGGCGATGGCAATACCCAGGCTACCGTCGGCTATTCACGCGCTTGCACCAGTGACGTCAGCCCCAACGAATTCAAGCTGATCATGCATGTCGGCAAGTCCGAGAAGTATCGTCTGCGTGGTCTTGACCGCGTGGGCGCCAGTTGGTGGGATGAAGACGCGGGCGCCTTGCGCGGCATGCCACTACCCACTGACTGCAGCGTCACGGCGCAGCAAGCGTTGGTCAGCCAATACAAGGAGCAGGGCACCGAACTGCCACTGCCGGGTTGCTATGGCGACGAGAAGGACTTTGCCAAGGCGCCGGACAGTTACCTCGCCTTTATGCGCCAGCAGTGGTTCGCGCTGATGCAGCAACAGGACGCCGACTGGAGCCAGTCCCTGGCCCAACCCCAGGCAGCCAGCGAGGACGACGATACAGCCCCGTGATTTTGTGCCAGGGCCGGTCCTGGGTTAGACTCGGCCTTCGCCAACCCACTAAATACATCGATTAATCAAATAGTTGGTCGGTGTATTTAATCCAAAGGCTGATCTACCTTGACCGAGTCCATTTGCAACCCGCTGACCCTTTATCTCACCCGCCTGGCGCCTTCCAGCCAACTGACCATGCGCTACGTGCTGCAGGATGCCGCCGACCGCCTGGGTTTTGAAGACCTCAACCTGGAAGAGATTGACTGGCACCTGCTGCAGCCCGAACACGTTATTGCATTGGTGGCTGCCTTGCGCGAGGACGGCTTTGCGCCGAACACCTCGTCGCTGTATGTGAATGCGGTGCGCGGGGTGATGAACGAGGCGTGGCGCATGAGCTTGATCAGCCAGGACCACCTGTTGAAGATGCGCTCGGTCAAGGCCACACCCGGTACGCGCCTGGGCCAGGGCCGCAACCTGCGCCGCACGTTGATCCGCGAGATGCTCGACGTCTGCGCCGCCGACCCTCGGCCCCAGGGCCTGCGGGATGCCGCGGTGATCGGGCTGTTATATGGCTCGGGCATGCGCAAGTCGGAGTCGGTCAACCTGGACCTGGCGCAGGTCAACTTTGACGAGCGCAGTTTGCGCGTGATCGGCAAGGGCAACAAGGAACTGGTCAAGTACGCGCCGGACTGGGCGTTTGCCAAACTTCAGGCCTGGCTGGCGTTTCGTCGCGAGCAGCTCAAGGAAGGTGAGCAGGACGACAGCTTCCTGTTTAACCGCATCCGTCGAGGCAGCCATATCACCCGGGAACGCATCACCAAGCATGCGATTTACTACATCGCGCGCCAGCGTGGTGATCAGGTGGGGGTCAAGATCATGCCCCATGATTTCCGTCGTTCGTTTATCACGCGGGTGATCGAGGAGCATGATTTGTCGATTGCGCAGAAGCTGGCGCATCACACTAACATCCAGACCACTGCCAGCTATGACGTGCGTGACGACAATGAGCGGCGGCGGGCGGTGGATCGGTTTGATTTGTAGGCGGCGGGGGCATGTGGGAGCTGGCTTGCCTGCGATGATGGCCTGACAGTCAACACAGTTAGACCGAGTACATATCCGTTATTTAGGTAACGGCCACCTAGGGTTCCGCTCTGACAGCGGCTCACTTTTGAAAAGCGCAAAAGTAAGCAAAACGCTTTTGCCCCACCACTCGGCACCTCGCCTGGGCTCGGTGTGCCCTCACTCCGGCTTGAATCCGTGGGCCGCCGTCATGGGCCATCCTTGGCCCAGGACGGCTAACCCGGCGTCCTGCCGGGTTACCCACGAATTCAAGCCTGCGTTCGGCCAGCGTGGTTTAACGGGGCGCCTGAGATCAAGATCAAAAGCAGAGCAACGGCAAGATCAAGAGCGACTCGCTTCGCATCGTGGTTACCGTTGGCTGCTACAACCATACTCAGGAGGAGGGCGGGGCGCTTGAAGCCAAATGAGCCGGTAAGCGCCGCAGCGTCCACCAGGTGGTCAGCATCGCGGCAAGCGCACACAACGCGATACCGATCAACATCGGCGCCGGGGTGTGGTCGGCAAATACGCCCACCAAGGTCATCGCAACAGCAGCAGTGACCATCTGGATCGCGCCCAGCAGTGCAGACGCAGAACCGGCCACTGCACCGTGATCCTCTAACGACAACACCCCGGCCGCCGGCAATAGCAGGCCAAGAAAGCCAAAACCAATAAACAACAGCCCCATCATCAGGGCCAGGCTGTCGCCCCACAGCGTAGTCGCCGCCAGCAAGCTCATGACCGCCGCCACGCCCACCACCGACCAGCGAATCAACGGCGCCAGCCCAAAGCGGGCGCTGAGGCGTGCGGTCAGTTGGCTCATGGCAAAAAACGAGGCCGCGTTGAGGGCAAAGCACAGGCTGAACTGGGTAGGCGTCAGGCCGAAATACTCGATATACACGAAGGGCGCGCTACCGATGAACACAAAGAAGGTAGCCAGGCCAAACCCGCACACCACCGACAATCCCGTAAAAACCGGGTCGCGCAGGAGGGCGCCATAGCTGCCGAACGCCTGGCCCAGGGTCTTGCCCAGGCGGCGCTCGGCCGGGTGGGTTTCTGGTAGTTGTACAGCGGTCATCACCAGACACAGCACGGCCACCACCGCCAACACGGCAAACACTTCGCGCCAGCTCCAGATCGAAATCACCAGGCTACCGGCCAAAGGCGCGAGGATCGGTGAAACACTCATCACCAGCATCAACAAAGCCATCAGACGCGCGGCTTCATGGCCGGTGTACAGGTCGCGGACGATCGCCCTTGGGATCACCATCCCCGCGCAGGCACCGAACGCTTGTATGGCTCGAAAGCCGATCAGCACTTCGATAGTCGGGGCCAGTGCGCAGCCGACGCTGCCAATGGCAAAGATCACCAAACCCGCATAAATCGGTGGTTTACGCCCGAACACATCGCTGAGGGGGCCGTAGAACAACTGGCACACGCCGATAATCATGAAGAACACCGTCAAACTCATCTGCACCGCCGCCGGCGAGGCCTGGAGGCTGGCGCCCAGGGTGGGCAGCGCTGGCAGGTAGATGTCGATGGCAAAGGGGCCGACGGCGGTGATCAAGCCCAGCAACAAGGCCAGACGGGCGATACGTTGAGGCATTTGGCAGATCCAGGTAGAGCAACGGACGCTCAGCTTAAGGGAACCGCGCAGATCCGCAAACTTAGGCTTCACTAACAAGCAACAGCTGCCGATACAGCTAGCAGCGACACTCAAACGGTTGGGTTCCCAACCGGCAGGCCTGGCACGGGGTACCACTATGACGATCAAATTACGCTTGGTGCTGTTGATTGCGACCGGGTTGCTCACCGCTTTGATCATGAGCCTGGCTGGCTACCTGGGCAATACGCGGATGGCCGATGCGGTACAGGACAACGACGTCAGCATGACGGTACTGCGCAACCACATGGAAGCCGACATGATGCACGACGCCCTGCGTGCGGATGTGCTTTCTGCCATGTTGGTCGGGCTGGGCAAAAGCACCAGTACGCCGGCCGAGGTCAACAGCTCGATCAAGGAGCATGCCGAACACTTCCGCGAGGTGCTGGCGGAAAACCTCAAGCTGCCACTGGACGCCTCGATCAAGGCCAGCCTGGAAAAAATCAAACCCAGTCTGGACACCTACATCAGCGCCGGCGAGCGCATCGTCGCCCTGGCCCTGGAGAACCCCGAGGCCGCACGAGGGGAACTGCAGACCTTCAATGCCGCGTTCAGCCAGTTGGAAGAACAAATGGCGGCGTTGAGCGAACTGATCGAAAACAATACCCAACTCACCAGCACCGGTACCCGGCAAACCATCAGTAACGCCAACTGGACCTTGATTATCGTATTGGGCGCGAGCCTGCTGTTGCTGCTGGCACAAGGACGTTGGGTGACCCTGAGCATCATGGGGCCGTTGCGCACCGCCAGCCATATTGCCCAGAGCATTGCCCATGGCAACCTGAGCGAGCCGATTGTCGAACCCAAGAACCAGGACGAAGCCAGTGCACTGATTCGCAGCCTGGCGACGATGCAGCGGGATTTGCGCGGCATGATCGAAGTGGTTCGCAGCAACGCCCATGGCGTCAATGGCATGAGCGAGCGCCTCAGCCAGGGTTGCCATGAAGTGGCAGGCAGCAGCCAGCAACAAAGCGTCGCCGCCAGCACCATGGCCGCCGCCGCAAGCGAAATGACCGCCAGCATCGAAGAAATCACCCGTCACGCCCAGCGTGCCCTGGACATGGCCAGCCAGGCTGAAACCCTGGCCAAGGACGGCGGCCGCGTCATTCACCAGGTGGTCAGCGACATGGACGGCATCGCCCGTTCTGCCCAACAGTCAGCCCAAGTGATCCGCACACTGGACAAGGAGTCTGAAGCGATCTACAGCATCATCCAGGTGATCAAGGGGATTGCCGACCAGACCAACCTGCTGGCCCTGAACGCCGCCATCGAAGCCGCCCGCGCCGGTGAACAAGGGCGCGGCTTTGCAGTCGTGGCCGACGAAGTGCGCAGCCTGGCGGGACGCACCAGCGCCTCCACCCAGGAAATCGCCAGCATGGTTGGGAGCATCCAGCAGAACACCCGAGCAGCGGTGATCAGCATGGAGGAGGGCGTTGCTCAAGTGGACAAGGGCATGGCAGTGACTGCCGAAGTGGAACGCGCCATTCGCGAGATCCTCCAGGCTACGCTGAGTACCACTGAATTGGTCAATGATATTTCCCGCACTATTAGCGAGCAGAGCCTGGCCAGTAATGAGATTGCTCATCAGGTGGAGAGGATTGCGGGGATGTCGGAAAGTAACAGCCGGGTAATCGCGGGCACGGCATCGACCACCGATGAGCTATCCAGCCTGGCAGGGCAGCTGTCGCAGTCGGTTGATCGATTCAAGATGTAGGAGCCTAAGAACCTGGCCCGGGTTCCAGTAGAGGCGATAAGCAGCCTGCATATAACTAAACTAAATGACTATTCGGTCTAGTTATATTGATAGTGGCTGCCAAGTGATCAGGGAGGAGTCAATGCCAATGCAACTGTCGCTGACGTAGAACTTTGTTTGATCGTTTCGAAGTAATGGGGCTTCATTATGCTGTCGTCTTGAATGCCATCACACCATCCGATACTTCCTGCGCCCCAAAGCAACAGGGATGGAGTGCTGATCGTAATGCCATGACCAATTTGCAGCCGGTTATCGGGGAGGAAGGTGATTTTTGTGATCGCAGGGTTTAGCTCTGGGGTGACGTCCAAGTAGTAACCGTTTTTTCTCCAGATTGCATGATGCTGGGCAACACAGTACGTATTCCCTCCGATCACGCCTGTCAGCAGATTCCAGCCGTAAATCACTTCACCTTGATTATTGAGTTGATGAATCCGGCAGTTGTGGTGACATTGTAGTACCGGGTAAATGGGGGCCAGGATTTTTTTTACCTCGAAATACGATCCGTCTATTGGCTCAGGATTCCCGAGCGGCAAGGCATTCCCGGTGATTTCTTCAGACATTATCTTCTGGATGAATTTCGGCAAATTTCCATTGCTCAATGCCATGGGTAACATTAAAGACTCCTTTTTGATTGAGGACATAGCCTGCGGCAGCGGCAAAGAGCTCGCAAGGCCAGAGCGTGTTCAGTTGAGGAGAATCCACTGCTAAGCCTGACGCCAAGATTGCCAGGCTAAGGCTATTCCGCAGAAATCTGAACCCCGAGCCTCAACCGTGCTTCAAATCTGACCACCAGAGCCCCCCAGCTCCGTATAGTACGGTTCGCATAATGTGGTGCACGTATGTTAGCGATGCCGGCCAAGGGTCGAATCTGGCGCCGGGATCATCGCGAAGCTCCGGCGTCGGATTTACACATAGCGTGCATTATGCGGAGCCTAGAACATGCCGAGACCAGGCAAAAACTAGGAGGATGTGCCGCATTATTTTTTTCAACCAAAGCTAGATAGCTAAAAAAACCATCGTATGCAAGGATATGTGTGATGGCCATGAGCCATGGAAAGCACATCAAGGATATCTATATGGCAATTTTTGTAGGCCCCCATCAAAAAGTGGGTAAAAACGGCGGCTCCTTTCAGGAGGTCACGATGAACGGTAAGACAGTTGTCTCAAAGTATGGTCGATACTGCACTATTCGTGACGACGAATATGCTCCGCCGACCAGCGAGCCAGATCGGCATTGGCTCCAAATCTACCGCACACCCGACAATACAGAATGATAAAAAAAACCGCTCTCTTGAGCGGTTTTTTTATACCTCCCGTTTGCTTTTAATCGTCGACTGCTACGCAGCTTTTCAGCTCTTGCAAGCAGTGCCATAGCGGGTGCTTTCGGTCACTTCCTATCGCCATTTCCATTTGCGCTGTCAGGGATAGTAGCTTTCCTCGCACGCTTGTAAGGCCAGCGTTTGGTCCCTCGATCAGCTCTGGTAGGTAGACCCAAACTCTGCCTCCAACGGGGCTGTTTGCATTGTCTCAAGCGCTTTAACGCTCGATGCCAGGCTTTCAGCGATGGAGCAGGAAGGTAAGGGCAGGGTGATTTCCAGTCCTCGCGTTTATACCTCTGACCGTCATCAAGCCAAAATTGTTAAAGGCTCTCAGGTTCCTTATCAGCAATCGGCCGGCGATGGTGCAACGTCGACATCCTTCAAGCAGGCTGCTTTGTCGCTCGACGTGACTCCGATCGTTAACGATAAGGGCGTGCTGCTGGATGTCATCCTTTCAAAGGATGAGCCTGATTATTCCAATGCCATGAATGGCGTGCCGCCAATCAACACAACCTCGCTGACTTCCCGGTTTTTTTCGCCGTTTGGCCAGACCATTGCTGTGGGTGGTGTTTATTCGGATCTGAATACAACCGTCGTCAGAAGCGTGCCATTCTTGGGTAAAATCCCTGGATTCAAATGGTTGTTCACCAGCACATCGACGGTATCGACCAGCACTGAGTTGGTCCTTTTTCTGACACCTGTCTTGGTTTAACCAATATAACTAAACTAAATAGTCATTTAGTTTAGTTATGCAATTGAACGCCCTCGGCGTCAACTCGGAGCGAGGTTTAGCGCCTCGATGGCGAAATCTGAACTCATCGTCATTACCTCGAAATAGTCCTTCGAATACCTGCTGTTATTATTAAGACCGGAAGCCCAGCAATACATTCCTGCACCGTGGATGAACAAGGGTGGAATTTTGAACCTAATGGTGTGGCCGATCGGCACACGGTTATCGGGCAGGAACGTGAACGTCTGAATGTGGCTGATCCGCTTATCGAATTCAGGGGTAACATCGGCGTACTGATCATCCTTCTTCCAAATCGCATGAGGCTGGGCCACGTAGAACAAGTCGCCCTCGATCATCCCGGAATAGAGGTTCCAGCCGTAGATGACGTCGCCTTGGTTACGAAGCTGATGCACCCGGCAATTGTGGTGACACCTCAAGGGTTCGTATCCTTTGACCACGAGCTTGTTGACCGGGAACTGAATACCGTCACCTGGCAACGGAGCGTTAAGAACTGATGAGCAAGCGGCCAGCTTGTCGACCATCAACCGGGCGATGAATGCCTGCAGATTTGGATCGTTCATTGCAACTGGTGACATCACAGATCAGGTTCCATCATGATTGAGCCGAGCAGGTTGCCGCAGCGAGTACGAACCTGCAAGTAGCCGTATGGGGTGATTATTCAAGTAACGATAAGACGCGCGTCAGGCTTCAAATCTGACCACCCGAGCCCCCCACGTAAAAATACGAAGGTACGCATAATGTATATTATGTTAAATCATGTGCTATGTCAGATATGTTCAAGCGAGTCATTCCGTGTGCGGTAACCAAAAATGCTCGCACGCTGGCGCTGGGTGCTACACCAATTGACCAAACGGCTCTGGTTCAGGGCGAGCCTGTTTTCCTTGCTGGGTATTGCGACCGCGTTACTCGCCGTTGTCTTCAAGGACTACATTCCCGAGTCGTTGTCCGCCCGCATGGGTGCCGACGCCGTCGATAAGATATTGGGCATCATTGCCTCAAGCATGCTCGCGGTCACGACCTTTTCGTTAAGCACCATGGTCAGCGCCTACGGTGCGGCGAGCAGCGGCGTGACGCCCCGTGCCACAACCCTGGTGATTGGCTCCTCCTACGATAAGCGCGCCGGTAATCTAAGTTCAGCACACAGTCCACCGCCTTCGCGATTTCTCAAGGTCAGGGAGCCGCCAAGGGCTTGTGCCAGTTGCTGTGCGATAGCCAGCCCCAGGCCCGTGCCGCCGGTGCTGCGGTTGCGCGAATTTTCCACGCGGTAAAATGGCTCAATCACCCGGGCCAGCTCCTCTTCGGCGATGCCGGGGCCACGATCCATTACGGTCACCGAGAGGCTGTCGCCCTCCTTCGGCTCGACCCGCAGCTGCGCTGCACCGGCAAATTTGAGCGCGTTATCCGTGAGGTTTACCAGCACTCGGCGCAGCGCGTGGGGCCGCGTGTGAATCACTGCGTTGCTTTTGCCGCTCAGCTGCACGTCCTTGCCCATGTCCTGGTAGTCGAACACGAGGCTGTCGAGGAATGAATCAAGATCGGTACGGCGGCTTTCCTCGGTGGCGCCATGCACGCTGCGGGCATAGGCAACGCCTTCACGCACCAGGTGTTCCATCTCGCCGAGGTCATTCCACAATTTGTCTTTGTCGCCGCAGTCGTCCATCAATTCGGCACGCAGCTTCATGCGCGTGATTGGGGTTTGCAGGTCGTGGGAAATCGCCGCCAACAGTTGCATGCGTTCTTTCAGATAGGCCGCAATGCGCGCCTGCATGGCATTGAAGGCGATGGCCGCGTGTGCGACTTCGGTCGGGCCTTGTTCATCCAGATGCACCGGGTGAGTATTGGGGTCGAGGTTTTCCACGGCCTGGGCCAGGCGGGTCAGCGGGCGTATGGCAATGCGCACAGCCAGCCACGCGCATAGAATCATCAAGGCCAACTGGCCCAGCAAAACCACCGGCAGCCACGGCGACAACGGCACCATCGAGGGGCGCACGTCGATGGTCACCGGGCTGCCGTCGGCCAGTTTCAGATGGACCTGGAAATGTTTGATAGGCCCGGGAATGTCTGTCACGGTCATCGGGTAATCCTTGCCGATGGCCTCCTTGATCGAGGTCACTGCAATCGGCGTGTCACGCAGAGCGACGCCTGGCGAGCCTTCGTCGAGCAAATAGCGGTAATTGCGTCGATCCAGTTGTTTCAACCAACTCATGCGTTCCTCGGCGGGCAAGCGGTCAAGGATGGCAATGGACGTCGATACATCGGTTTCCAGGTTACCGAGCATGGTGTTTTTTGCGGTTTCGTAACGCTCGTAATACTGCACGCCGAAGGACAAGGCCTGCGACAGGGTCAGCCCTACCAGAAAGATCAGCGACAGCCGCGAGATGAGGGTACGAGGCCAATGCAGCGAAGGCTTCATGCCGGTGCTCCAAGCACTTGCACCGGCAGCGAGAAGACATACCCCTCGCTGCGTACGGTTTTGATGTAAGCCGGCTCGCGAGCATCGTCAAGCAGGCGTTGGCGCAGGCGGCTGACCAGCAGATCAATGGAACGGTCGAACAGGTCGGCGTCACGGCCCTGGGTCAGGTTGAGCAACTGGTCGCGATTGAGTACCCGCTGCGGATGGTCGAGGAACACCCGCAGCAGGCGATATTCAGCGCCGCTGAGGGCGACCATGGTGCCGTCTTCATCAAGCAGATGGCGGGCGGAGGTGTCCAGGCGCCAGCGCCCGAACCCCAGCCACCTTCCCGTTTCGGTAACAACCAGGTTGGGCGGCAGCATGCGCGTACGGCGCAGCACAGCGTTGATGCGCGCCAGCAATTCACGGGCGGCGAACGGCTTGACCAGGTAATCGTCAGCGCCCATTTCCAAACCGATGATGCGGTCGGTTTCGTCGTTGCGAGCGGTCAGCATCAGCACCGGCGTGGCCTTGTGTTTGCCGGCGCGAATGTCGCGGCAGAGCACCAGGCCATCGTCGCCGGGCATCATGATGTCAAGCACGATCAGGTCTACCGGCGTGGACTCGAGAAACGAGCGCATCTGACGGCCATCCGCAACCACGGTCGTGCGCAGGCCGTTCTTCTTCAGGTAGTTGCCTACCATCTCTCGAATCTCACGGTCATCGTCCACGATGAGGATGTGATCAACGTGTTCCATGGGCCAAGCCTCTGTCAATGGGAATTGCGGCTCAGTCTATAGAGGCTGAGCTCGTTCGCCCGCGGCGGTTTGTATTGCAGTGTATCTGCTGTGGCGAAGGATACATGCAGAGGCAAAAACAACAATTTCCGGGGTTTTGTATGGCTGTGTATCGGGACGGGGTCCTGATACGAACCGATTTATCCGCGCCTGTTTTTGACACAGACGAGATACCTCGCGGGCTTCTAATGAGCCACATCGAGGCCAACCCAAGCGCCTCGGCTCAACTGAACGACCCAACCCTTGAAGCCTTGAGGAAACGACCATGAACACCAATACCCTCTATGCCACTTGCCTGTTTGCCGCCCTGAATATCTGCACCTTCTCGGCCCGCGCCGACGCCGACGTCACGCCGCAGACCTACACCTACGGCACGCACCTGGACATCCAGAAAGTGGTGGCATTGACACAGGATGCCGGGGCTGCCTGCGGCATTGTCGATGCCCAGCTGACCTACCTGAATTCGCAGGGCAAGACCGAGATCCTGAACTATCGCAAATTTGCCGAGTGCCACAGCGATAACTGAGCCCGGCCCACATTTCATCAGGAGACCCTTATGTTCCTCATCGCATTCCTGGGCGGCTTATTGACCGTCCTCAGCCCTTGCATCCTGCCGGTCGTGCCGTTTCTGTTCGCCGGTATCGACCGCACACGCTCGTCGATCCTGCTTACCCTTGGTGGCATGGTCCTGACCTTCGCGCTGATTTCCAGCCTGGCCGTGGTCAGCAGTGAATGGGTGATTCAGGCCAACAACACCGGACGTCATGTGGCACTGGTGGTGATGGCGCTGTTTGCCTTGTCGTTGATCTCGGCGCGGATCAGTGGCTGGCTGGCCAGCCCGTTCGTGTTACTGGGCAATCGCCTCGACCCCCAGACGCGCAACATGTCCGGGCCGCTGGGTTCGCTGATGATCGGCGTCGCCACTGGCCTGCTCTGGGCGCCGTGCGCCGGGCCTATTCTCGGGGTGATCCTTACCGGCGCCATGCTGCAAGGCGCCAATGCGCAAACCAGCCTGCTGCTGGTGGCCTACGGCCTGGGCAGTGCACTGTCGTTGGGTATGCTGATTTTTGCCGGACGCGGTTTAGTCAATCGCCTGAAGGCCTCGATTCCGGTCACGGGTTGGCTGCGGCGCGCCACCGGTTTTGCGGTCCTGGCCGCAGCGCTGATGATTTCTACCGGTGCCGACAAGACGCTGTTGGCCGGGGCGTCGTCCGAAGGCGTCAGCGTGCTGGAAAAAGGCGTGCTGCAAAGCGTCCCCAAAGTCGTCGAATACCTGGTAAGCAAGGCCAAGGCCGAACCCACCCTCGACAACGCCCAAGGCCCGATGCCGTCGCTGTCCGGCGCGGTGGAATGGCTCAATTCGCCCGCACTGACCAGTGAATCGCTCAGAGGCAAAGTGGTGCTCGTCGATTTCTGGACTTACGACTGCATCAATTGCCAGCACACCCTGCCGTACGTGAAGGACTGGGCGCAGAAGTACGAGAAGGATGGCTTGGTGGTAATCGGCGTCCACACCCCGGAATACGGTTTTGAACGCATCATCAGCAATGTCAGGGATGAGGTGAAAAAGCTCGGCATCACTTACCCGGTAGCCATCGATAACAACTACGCGATCTGGCGCAACTTCGATAACCAGTACTGGCCCGCGCATTACCTGATCGACGCCAAAGGGCAAGTGCGTTTCACCCACTTCGGAGAAGGTCGCTACGAGACGCAGGAAAAGATGATTCAGCAACTGCTGCAGGAGGCGAAAGCTCCAGCCGCGTAACCCTTGAAAATCCATGGCCCACAGGCAACGCGCTGTGGGCCATTAGCTTTTTCTCCTGCGGCCTGGGTTGCGCGACCACCCTCTCCCGCCCACCCCAGGCTAATCGGACACGATGCTTTTGGCCTCAAGAAATGCTTGCAGCCCAAAGACTCCAAACTCCCGGCCGACACCGGACTGCTTTACCCCGCCGAACGGCGCCAGCAGCTCTGGCGAAATTCTGTTGATCAACACCGAGCCGGCCTGCAGCTGGGTCGCCAGGCGTTGGGCACGCTCCGGTTGCCGGGAAAATACATACGCCTGCAAACCGTAGAGACTGGCATTGGCAATAGCGATCGCCTGTTCTTGCGAGTCATACGCAATGATCGATAGCACCGGGCCGAAAATCTCCTCTTGCGCGATGTCCATGTCATTGCTGACGTCGGCAAAGACCGTAGGCCTGACGAAATAGCCCTTGTTCAAGCCGGTCGGCCTGCCCTCCCCGCCGATAATCAACGTCGCGCCTTGCGCCTGCCCGCGGCGGATGAAAGCTTGTACGCGGTCGAATTGGGCGCGATTGACCAGCGGCCCGAGAGCAGTGGCCGGATCCTGCGGATCGCCGACGACCATCGCTTCAACCAGGCTTTTCACGCGCTTGATAATGTCCTCGGCGTGCGAGCGTGGCACCAGCAGACGTGTGCCAGCGACACATGCCTGACCGTTGTTCATGAACGCAGCATTCAGAGCCAGGGGAATGGCGATGTCGAGTTCGGCGTCATCCAGGATGATAGAGGCCGACTTCCCCGTGAGCGACAGGCTCACTCGCTTCATGGTCTCGATTCCGGCACGTGCAATGAGCTTTCCGGTGGCGGTGGGCCCGGTGAATGAAATTTTCGCGATGAGTGGGCTGGCGCTGATTTCGTCACCCACATCACTGCCGCGTCCCAACAGAATATTGAAAACCCCGTTGGGCAACTCTGCGCGATGCAGCGCTTGGGCGAGCACGGTGGTTTGCAAGGGGCTCAACTCGCTCGGTTTGATGACCGAGGCACAACCCGCCGCGATGGCAATGCCAGTTTGCTGCATATCGTCCCGGCGGTGCTGTTCCAGGGGGCAAACAGCGCCGCGACTCCGACCGGCTCCATCACCACGGTAGCGTCACCGACCGAACGACATTGCACCGTTTCATTGCCATGAACGGGAACGAATGCTCCGTCAATGTAACTGTGATTGATCTTCCACATCGTCGCGTACCTGATTGATTGCGGTTGCCCGCGATAAGCACAACGCCCGGTATGCCCAGGCGTTGGCCGCGTCGAATACCCCCCTCTCCCGCGTTTCAGCGTTGCACAACTTCAAAACGAAACCCGCCGTGCGACGTGCAAAACTCGCCTCGGCGTAGAGCGCTGAAAACGCCGCTTCGCCCTTGGCGTGTCATTTCGCGGTAGCGGCTTTTTCGATGAGGCGGGCAACCGGTTCCGGGTTCGAAACCATCACCACATGGGAAGCGCCCTTGACCACCTCCACGGCTTTGGCAGCGGCGCGCTTGGCCATGAATGCCATGGCTTGCGGGGGAATGTTCTTGTCCTTGTCGCCGTAGATGTACCAGGACGGAATGTGCTTCCAGGCAGGGCTGCCGGACGCTTCGTTGAGCGCCGCTTCCGTTACCGGGCGTTGGGTGGCGGCCATCAATGCTGCCTCTTTCGCGGGGACGTCAGCGGCGAACTGGTTGTGAAACTTGTCCTGCTGGATGTACAAGTCCTTGCCCCCATCGGCCAGCGGTACAGGCGCAGCCAGCGTTGGGCCCAGCGTGCTGCCCGGGAATTTGCCGGCCAGCCCGGCGACGGTTTCCCCGGCCTCAGGTGCAAACGCACTGACGTAAACCAGGGCTTTGACGTTTGCATGATCGTTGGCCGCATCACTGATAACGTTGCCGCCATAGGAATGGCCGACCAACACCAACGGCGAATGAATGCTCGTCAGCAATGCCGAGATTGCCGAACCATCGCTTTTTACACCGCGCAATGGATTGGCAGCGGCAACCACCGGGTAACCGTCCTTCTCGAGAATCTTCACCACGCCATTCCAACTCGACGCATCGGCAAAGGCGCCATGCACGAGCACAATCGTGGGTTTTTCAGTTTGCGACCAGGCGTGTGTCGCCATGCTCAGGCTGACGGCGACGGCCAGTGTGGTTAATACTTTTTTCATTGTTAACTCCGGGTTTGACGGGAAATCAGGGAGCGAAGCGCGTGAAGACAAGGTCGTGATTACGCACTCGCGCCTGGTGACAGGCGAAGCAGGTTGCGTGTTGGGCTTCATCGGCCGGTTTACCGTTGATAAACCGCCCGAATCCCCAACCACCGGTTGCTGCATATTTTTTCGAGTCCTTGACCATCACCTGCACGGTCGTGGCCGGCCCCGGGATGGACGCCGGCTCGAATTCCGAAGACTGCACATGTTTCCAGGCCAGCTTTACCAGCACCGTGCCATCAGGGAATGGCAGCGTTGAATCCTGATAAGCCTTGATGGCCAAGTCATTGCCCAGCACGGCTCGCAGTTCGTGCAGGGGGGCCGCTTCCTGCGCCGGCGCAATCAGCGGCCATAGGCGGTAGTTTTCCGGCAATTTCACGCCATAGATCGGTGAGGCGTCGCCCTTACTGGCGTCGCCCGAGGCGACACCGGTAGCGGTCAACGCTGCGATTGCAATGGCAGCCGACATCGCGGCCAGAAATTTCAGCTTCATCATCGCCCTCCTCTCAGCCGGTTTTCAAAGATGATCGGCGTCGATCACCGCCTGGGCGAAGGCTTTCGGCGCTTCCTGCGGCAAATTGTGGCCTACACCACCGGTGATCAATCGGTACTCATACTTGCCAGTGAAGCGCTTGGCGTACGCTTCGGCAGGTGGGTGCGGTGCGCCGTTCGCATCACCTTCCAGGGTGATGGTGGGCACGCTGATGGATGGAAATGCCGCGAGTTTCTTCTCCAGCGCGTCGTATCTGGCCTCGCCCTTGACCAACCCCAGGCGCCAGCGATAGTTGAAAATCGACACGGCCACGTGATCAGGGTTTTGCAAGGACGCCGCGCTGCGCCCATAAGTGGCGTCGTCGAAATTCCACTGTGGTGACGCCAGCTTCCAGATGAGCTTGGCGAAGTCATGGGTGTTTTTCTCGTAGCCCAGACGCCCGCGCTCGGTCGCGAAGTAGAACTGGTACCACCACTGCAGTTCGGCGGCTGGCGGCAATGGCGCCTTGCCCGCCTCTTGGCTGCCTATCAGGTAACCGCTCACAGCGACCAGGGCTTTCACTCTTTCCGGCCACAGTGCGGCAACGATATCTGCAGTACGGGCGCCCCAGTCAAACCCACCCAGTACCGCCGTCTTGATCTTAAGCGCGTCCATGAAGTCGATCAGGTCGGTCGCCAGCGCAGCAGGTTGACCATTGCGAACTGTCTTGGCCGAGAGAAAATGCGTATCGCCATAACCACGCGCAGAAGGGATCAACACTCGATATCCCTTGTCCGCCAAAGCAGGAGCGACATCAGCGTATGCGTTGATATCGTAGGGCCAGCCGTGCAACAAAATGACCACAGGGCCATCGGCTGGGCCGAGTTCCGCGTAAGAAACGTCCAGCAGCCCCGCTTTCACATGCTTAAGAGCACCGAGAGAGGTGTGAGCTCCCGGGGTGATAGCCCCAATGGTGGACGCGGGCACATCAGCCGCGCTGGCTTGGGAAAAACCGACAGCCAACGCTGCGAATTGCAGCATCGCTGCTGCCAACAGCGATGGGGCAAGACCCCGCAGGCGGCTGGATTTTTGATTGTTCAGCAAGGTCATCTCCATGGTGTTTCTCCGTAGCGAGCCGCCGAATAGCGGCCCGGTGTGTTGACTGGATTGGGTTTGAGCTACTGGGCTGTCTTGGTTGCGCTCAGCTTGGCGCGCAGCGGCCGGAAGGCCTCCCGCAATTCTTCGCTGAACAATTGAGGTTGCTCCCAGGAAGCGAAGTGGCCGCCCTTGTTAACCTGGCTGTAGTAGGAGAGTGATGGGTAAGCGCGTTGCGCCCAGCTTTTTGGCGCCTGATAGATCTCGTGCGGGAAGACCGTGATCGCCACCGGCACCTTGATGCTTGCGGTGTTCTGCGCGGCAGCGCTGAAATTGTTGTTGTTGTTTTCCCAGTAGAAACGCGATGACGATGCGCCTGCGTTCGTCAGCCAGTACAGGCTGATATCGTCCAGCATCTCGTCACGGGTCAATACCCGTTCAGGCTGGCCATCACTGTCCGTCCACGCGGCGATTTTTTCGTACATCCACGCCGCAGTTCCGGTAGGCGAATCGGCCAGCAGGTAACCGATAGTCTGCGGGCGCGTCACCATCATCGCGCCGTATGCTGCATTGCGGCCGAAGAAGGTGCTCAAGGAATCAAACGCCTTGCGTTCAGGCTCAGTGAGCCCGTCAGGGGCCGGGTCACCACTATTGATCGGCTTGACCAATTCGGGCGGGATGGTGGCCGGCATGTTCAAGTGAATGCCCAACAGCCCCGGCGGATTCAGGCGGCCCAATGCATCCGATATGACCGAACCGTGATCTCCGCCCTGGGAAACATAGTGGGTATAACCCAGACGCTTGATGAGCACATCCCAAGCCTTCGCGACTCGATCCGGCCCCCAACCCAATTCAGTTGGCTTACCGGAAAAGCCGTGTCCCGGAATCGATGGAATGATCACGTCGAACGAATCTTCAACCTTACCGCCGTAAGCAACGGGATCCGTGAGCGGGCCGATCGTCTTCAGGAACTCAAACTGTGAGCCAGGCCATCCGTGTGTCAGAAGCAGCGGCATCGCGTTGGGGTTTGGCGAGCGAACATGGATGAATTGAATATCGACGCCGTCGATAGTCGTGATGAATTCAGGCAGCGCATTGAGCTTCGCTTCAGCCTTGCGCCAGTCATAGCCGCTGCCCCAATACTTCACCAGCGCCTGGACCTGGGCCAACTGCACGCCTTGGGACACGTCATTGACGGTTTCTTTGTCCGGCCAGCGGGTCGCCGCAATGCGCTTTTTCAGATCGGTCACTTGAGCTTCATCGACGTGAATTCGATAAGGTCTAATCGATTCGGGATGGGTCGAGGCCGAGCTGGCAACTGACGCATCGGCGGCCGGGCCAGCAGCCCATGCAGCACCGCTGCCGGCTATCAGGGCCAACCCCAAAGCGCCCATGCTCACGGAAGAAGCCAGACAATGGCGCCAGGTGAAACCGAACGTAGCTGCAGGCATTTTGAATTTCCTATAAGTCATTGGTCGACAACGTCGCGAAACGCGCAGAGATAGCCGCGAGTTAAATGAGTCATCCATTGGAGAAGGTTTGCGCCTTCTCGATGGGTTCATTTAAAGCCCCGCAGGTATCCCGTATGTGTCATCAACCGACTTAAAGGAATCGCTGTGTATCTATCCAAAGCGCAGATACAAAACGATACAAATGCGCCAATCGCTGCTAAAGACAGGGTTCCACTTCGTGATCTAACCCCTGCCCATTCACGCCTTGATCGATTTGGGTATCGCGATACGGCTACTGGTCTTAATTTCGCGTAAAGCCAGACTGGACTGGATGGACGCAATACCCACCTGACGCCTGAGCACCTGCTCGATAAAGTCACTGTAGCTATCAAGATCCTCTGCCAACACTTGCAGCACGTAATCGGCATCCCCAGTGATCTTGTGACAGGCCAACACTTCAGGCAGTTGAGCAATCACTGCCTCAAAAGCATCGGGAGCGTGGTCGGCGTGGGTGGAAAAACGGATGTGCACGAACGCCATGATATCCAGCCCCAGCATTCGTCGATCAAGGTTCGCCTGGTAGCCTTTAATCACGCCCGCCTCCTCCATTCTCTTACGCCGCCTCCAACAAGGTGTCAGGCTTAATGACAAGCGCTCACTGAGCTCAGAGTTGGAAATACTCGCATCCTCCTGCAGCAACGCGAGAATCGCCAGGTCGGTGTCGTCGAGACTGATGCGTTTGGATGTTTTTTTCTGCATTACGTCATTCCTGAGTAAAAACGCCCGAATAATCCAGTAAACCACGAAAACAAAGCAAAGAAAGCGCATCAGAGCCGGAACAGAATATTTGCACTGGCCCATATCAGCGGATGCGCACAATGTTTACAGTTTTCAGTGATTCCCACCGTTTGCACCACGGCACCGAATTGAAAGACGGCGTGCTCAAGCCGTCCTTCGAACAGCCCAGTCGGGCCGATACCGTCCACCATCGGGTCAAACAGGTAGGTCTTGGCCAGATCATCGAACCGCGAGCATTTGATCGGTCGTGCTATGTCAACGCGCACAGCGAGCGCTACGTAACTTTTCTGGAATCTGCCTGGTCTGAATGGTGTGCAACCGGGCGCACCCACGATGCCTTGCCGCTGGTATGGCCAGTGCGTGATCTGGCCAACGAGCAAGTCCCGACGTTCATCGACGGCAAGCTGGGTTTCTACGCCATGGACGCCGGCTCACCCATTACCGCCACCACCTGGCAAGCGGTAAAAACCAGTGCCGATATCGCGCTGACCGGACTTGCGCTGATCGATGAAGGTCACGACAGTGCCTTTGCCCTATGCCGCCCACCCGGCCATCACGCAGCACGTGAATACATGGGCGGCTATTGCTATCTGAACAACGCAGCCATTGCCGCACAGCAGGCTATTACCCGAGGCGCCAAGCGTGTCGCGGTATTGGATGTCGACTTTCATCATGGCAACGGTACCCAGAATATTTTCTACGGGCGCAGTGACGTCATGTTTGTCTCGCTGCACGGCGAACCGACGGTGTCCTATCCGTACTACTCAGGCTACAGCCACGAAGTCGGCGTTGGTCACGGCGAAGGTTACAACCTGAACTATCCGCTGCCGAAGAACACCTCTTGGGAAAGTTACCGCAACGCCTTGCTCCACGCCTGCAAGAAACTCCAGCAATTTGCCCCTGACGTGCTGGTTATTTCACTGGGCGTCGACACCTTCAAGGACGACCCCATCAGCCACTTTTTGCTTGAAAGCGAAGACTTCATCGGCATCGGCGAGCTGATAGCCGGCGTGGGCTGCCCTGCCCTGTTTGTGATGGAGGGTGGCTACATGGTCGATGAAATCGGGATCAATGCAGTCAATGTGCTGCATGGTTACGAGAGCAAACGGGCCTGAAACTCCGCAAACCACAACCGTCAGTAGCCATTACATCTCGATCAAGGTCACCTGATTCCCACTTTTCTACCAAAACTCAAAAACATAAAATCAAGAGGTTTTGTAATGAAATCGACTCCGTCCGAGCGGGTTGAACAGCCCGCGCTGCAGCGCACACTCAGCAATCGTCACATTCAGTTAATGGCCATGGGCGGTGCTATCGGGACAGGCCTGTTCATGGGTTCCGGGAAGATCATCGCCCTCTCCGGCACGTCGATCATCCTCATCTATATGATCATCGGACTGTTCGTCTACTTCGTCATGCGTGCCATGGGCGAAATGTTACTTTCCAATTTGAGCTTCAAAACCTTCGCTGATTTTGCCGGTGCCTATCTTGGCCCACGCGCAGCATTCTTTCTCGGCTGGTCATATTGGCTAAGCTGGAGCGTTGCAGTGATAGGTGATGCAGTCGTGGTGGGTGGATTTTTTCAGTATTGGTTCCCTGATATACCCGCCTGGATACCAGCCATCGGCATGCTGATAACACTGTTCGCCTTGAACGTGCTGACTGTCAGGCTCTTCGGTGAAGTGGAGTTCTGGTTCGCGATCATCAAAATCATTGCCGTCGTTGCCCTGATTGGGGTGAGCATGGTGCTGATTGCCAGCTCCTTTGTCTCACCCAGTGGCGTCACCGCGTCCCTGAACCACTTGCTGGATAAACAGGGCGCATTCCCCAACGGCTTGTTCGGTTTCTTTGCCGGGTTTCAGATGGCGATTTTCTCATTTGCGGGCACCCAGCTGATCGGCACCGCAGCCGCCGAAACGCGCTCCCCCGAAAAGACCCTGCCTAAAGCCATCAACTCGATTCCGCTCAGAATCATCTTGTTTTATGTGCTGGCACTGGCCTGCATTATTGCAGTGACTTCCTGGCAACAGGTTTCGCCCAACAAGAGCCCCTTCGTCGAGCTGTTTCTTGTTGCGGGGTTCCCCGCAGCGGCCGGTATCGTCAACTTTGTGGTGCTGACATCCGCCGCCTCATCGGCCAACAGTGGCGTATTTTCATCCAGCCGGATGCTGTTCGGACTGGCTAATCAGGACAACGCTCCGGGGATTTTCCGGCGTCTGTCGAGCAATAGCGTGCCTCTGCTGAGCTTGGCGTTCACCACCTTGTTGATGCTGCTGGGCGTGTTGTTGCTGTTCATCGTTCCAGAAGTCATGACCGCGTTCACCATCGTCTCTACCGTGTCAGCAATTCTGGTGATTTTCACTTGGTCGACGATCCTCGCGTCGTACATTGCCTATTGCAACAGGCGTCCTGACCTGCATGCAAAATCGACCTACAAGATGCCTGGCGGCGCACCGATGGCCTGGTTCTCTCTGGCGTTTCTGGGCTTTGTTCTTTGTCTGCTGGCGTTGAGACCCGACACCCGAATTGCCTTGATGGTCATGCCGGGGTGGTTCATATGGTTGGCAATTGCTTACCAGTTGACCTGTTCCAGAAAACCCAAGCCCGCTGACAGTTCGGCAAATCAATACAAACGCGAAGGCTTGGTTTAAGGGCTATGGCTTACCGCCCTCGTACCTCCTGGCGCGGAACTCCAAGGAGTACGAGGGAAATCTTGCTGAGGTTCAGCGACCAAGCAATCTCTTCAGCACCAATAGAGCAACAGCTCCGATTGCCAGTGCAGCAACCGGCTTCTCTTTGGCGAATGTAGAAACACTGTCCAGTGCGTCGCCATAAGTTTGCGTCAGTTGACCGGCTGCCTGGCGTCCAGCGCCCTCAGCTTCCAACTTCGAATCGCCAAAAAGCTTCCCGACTGCGCTCTGCGCTTTGCCAGCAACCTTTTCTACAACGCCTTCTACCTGTTCGCTCTTCATGATGAACCAAACCTTCGTTTTTAATTGGGTAACCCAGGAGAAACCTGGACTTGAGGCAACGTGCAAAGCGTTAGTTGGACAGGCTTAGCGATTAGTTCAAATTGATGAACCTCACTTGGTCCAGATCAATTAGATCAAAGGACTTTATATATCTGCGAAACCACCCGCCTCATCGCCTCCTCAATCGTCCCCTCATTGCGACACATCACCCACCCCTGCCCCACAGCTGCTCGTTCAAAAGCCTCGGTACACACAACTTGCTCCTCCAGCTTAGACATCACCGTACTGCTCAGCCCGCGCCGTCGTGCTGCCGCCCGTGCCCAGGATATTTGCGCCGCGGTGACAACCCCCACATGCAGATCCGGCACTTGCACCTGTCGATGAATGTTCAGTTCAAGAATGTCTGCAAAGGGTATCAATCGACGAAACGCTGCATCAGACGGGTACCAGCGATCCATCAGGATGATGCTGTCAGGTGGCTGTGCGGCCAGTACGTGCTGGGTAATCCAACTGCGGCTGTCAGCAAAGCGCTCACACACCTCAAGTTCCAGGTCCCGGCTGGGGTCTCTGGCGAATTTGTTAACCAGCGCCATCGTTTGCGCTCGATAGGGATCGCTCTTGCGCTCGCACAGTCGGACGACCTTTTTATTGTCGGCCCTCAATGCTGTCGTAACGGCCTCCAACAGCGTGGTTTTGCCGGTGCCCTTGGGCCCATCCAACGAAATAAACAGCGCCCGAGTCATACGAGCGCTGCGTTATCGTTCAGGTTGTGCAGTTCCATGGGGCCTCGGGGTCTTTGCGGTTGGGCGAGTTGGCCTCCATTATGGGCAACCCTATGACCCAATGCGAGGCTGGACTGGCCGCCGCGCCCTCCCCGCGTCGACGGTCAGTCATTCAGCATCCGGCTTTGCGGCACGCCAGCCTCGTACTTCAACGCCCACGGCGCAATCAACCGCTGCGGGGTCTGGCAGGTTTTGCGTTTAAACACGAAGTTGCGACACTTCTCGGCAAACTGCTGGCGGTTGTCCACCATATCCAAACGCATCTGTGCCAGTTCCTGCTCGCGACAGCGTTCAACTTTCTGAGTATCCAGCGTGGCTTTGCGTGTGCGTGCGTGAAGGTACTTATCATCGGTCAACGCGCTGTCGGCCTGTTGCAAAAGCCACAAGCCAAATGCCTGTGGGCAACGCGGGCCGATGGCCTGGACCATGCCGTATTGCTGGGCCTGAATGGCACTGATGGGCAAGCATTCTTCAGTGAGTTTATGCGCGATTTCGCTGCCCACGGCCCGTGGCAGGCTGTACGTCCAGTATTCGGAGCCGTAGAGCCCCATGGTTTTGTAGTGCGGGTTGAGCACCACACCTTCGCGGGCTAATACAATGTCGGCGGCCAGCGCCAGCATCACGCCGCCTGCGCCCGCGCTGCCGGTCAGGCCGCTGATCACCAGTTGCCTGGCGGTGAGCAGCTCCAGGCACACATCGTCGATGGCTTGAATATTGGCCCAGGCTTCCAGCCCCGGCACGTCGGCGGCCTGGATGACATTGAGATGAACGCCATTGGAAAAGCTACCGCGCCCGCCCTTGATCAGCAACACGTGGGTGTCTCGCGCCTTGGCCCAGCGCAACGCTGCCACCAGCCGCTGGCATTGTTCGGTGCTCATGGCGCCGTTGTAGAACTCGAACGTCAGTTCGCCGACGTGGCCGAACTCTTGGTAGCGAATAGGTTGATAGACCCGCTCGTTGAACGGCTGGCGGGCGATTGAACTGTCCAGCACTGGAACGCCGGCCAGCCGTTGCGCCAGAACATGCCGTGCCGTCAGCTTGAAGGTCTCTGGGCCTTTGGGTTTGAGCGAGCCGATCCACAGGCTGTAATCCCCAGCCGCCACCAGCACGGCGTCGTCCTGTACCGCGAGGATTTCGCCGGGGGTGCCCTGGCGGGCGTCCAAGTGCGCGTCGTAGAGGTAATATTGCCCGCCCAACAGGCTCGCCAACACGCCGGGCTGGCCATCGGCAGCGTCGATGCTGCGCTTGATAAAGGCTGCGCAATCGAACCAACTGAAGGTGCGGTCAGCCTGGGTCATGTTCGGCTGCAAGCGTCCGATAACACTGGGTTGGGTGTAATCGAGCGGTGTCGGCACGAAGCCCTTGGCGAATTTCGCCACGACGTCACGGATGCAAACCATCGCGGCGTCGCTCACCAGGCCGTTGTACAACTCGGATTTTCGCACCTGGTCGGGCATGTCGAACTCACAGGTGGACCAGATCGGCCCGGCGTCCATTTCCTCCACCGCTTGCAAGGCGGTGACGCCCCAACGGCTGGCCTGCTGGGTGATCGCCCAATCCAGCGCACTGGCGCCACGGTCGCCGACGATGCCCGGATGGATGATCACCACCGGGCGCAGGGGATGGCTCCACAGTTGGTGCGGCACACGGTCCTTCAAAAAGGGGCAGATCACCAGATCGGCGCCGGACGCCTCCACCTGCTGGCACACGGTGGCTTGATCGGTGAATACCACAACGCTGGGGTCGTGACCCGCCTGGCGCAGATCCAGCCAGGCCCGTTGGGTTAAACCGTTGAATGCCGATGATAACAACAGGATCTTCAGTGATCGCATGGCTGACTCTTCCTTGAGAATGTGCGACCAGAGCTGCTCGTTGAGCCGTCCCTGGCCATCGATAAGCGCCCAAGGTTATAGAGCGAGCCAGCGGGGTCACCTGATCGAGATCAATCTTGTGTCAGCAAAGCGCGCTGCCTGTTCGAGTTGACAGCCCCCGCCAAAACTCAACAACCTGCACCTCTCACCGCCCTGCCCTGAGTCGGCCCTTGGACTATTTCACCGCCCTCACCGCCTTCATCGAATAAGCCGCGTTTAAGAGAGCACTATCGCGGTAAGCCGATTTGCTAGCTGTGACAGCCCCATGCTGGCTACTGCATTTCTCACTCGCGAGCAACGCCCACTTCATCTCTTAAATAGTGAAAAGCCGGATTCAATTCATGTGCTCTTCACTAATTCCTTTACTATTCCAAGCCATCGAGGCCAGATTGATCGTCTTTTGAAGTTGCAGAGACCTAGTTTATAGCGAGTCATATGGATCCTAGCAGGACTTTGACGCTGGCCCAATCGTTCATAATATTTTGCATTGTCACTTTAAAGACTTTAAGCATTTTAATATTTGTGATTTGGTCAGTGTTGCGTTGAGCGTTCTGGATAAAGCTGGAAGTTTCTATCCAAAGTTTTTCAAATTTCACAATGGCTGGATCTACGCGTGCCACAGACTCAGATAATCCTAGATACCAACCACATACTACCAGGGAGATCAAGGGGGACATAATCCTTGTGTGATTCCTCGGCGATGCTTCCTCTTCTCTTTGTTCTAATAATATCTTTTCTCGAGACTCAGCCTCTATTAATTTCTCAGTGTTCTCTTCCTTTGTGGCTTGTCGAATCTCTTCACGTACAGCTTCAAGAAGCGGTGCCGTTTTTGGAAAAGCCTGATTTATCGGACCTTCTACATAAGGGCGAAGATCATTCACAACAAAGTGTTTGAATTCGGAGACAGTATTTTGAAATGCACTGACTCGTTTGAAAGCCGTAGACGTTGTGGTTTGCAGTGCTTCCATATGGCTAGAGAGTGAATTGCGTTGGCAAATATCTTCGACGCTGAGTAACGAGGCATCGAATTGGTCAATTTCAAACTGGCTTAAATGGTCAACTCTTTTGGTTTCAGCTGAGGTGTTGTTGATGATGCTTATAACTGATTCGCCAAAGCGCTGGACATTGTTTGCGATGTCTATGATTTCAGAGCGAACAAGCAAAGACCTTTCAGCTATGGCATCGCCATCTCTATGAAATCTAATGGCATTTTTGATGAACCTGTCAAGCTCAGCACCTTTACCTTTCCAATAGTGAGGCACGTCGCCGTAATTCTCTTCGAAAGCAATATAAGGGTCCTTGATATAAGCAAATTCAATTTGTTCATTATAGTGTACTAAGAAATCGGGCTGATTTCTGTTGAATGCAGTGAGCTTGGGGTCTCGGAAGAAAAGGGTTACTGTAGCTGCGTCCATTGTTAATCCTCTCATTGATTGCGAGTGACGCGATAGAAGGCCGCTTGCCATTCGAGAAAATGCAATCTATTTATCGAAATTGCCAACTCTAAAAGATAGAGGTGCAGCCATGCTTAATAAGGGGGGCATAATAGATATATGCGCCGGAAAGCTTAAATCTAAACCGTTGAGTCAGTTAGTGCGGCGCAACCAGTAAAATGCAATAGCATCAATATGCCGAGGGACATCCGGTAAATTTTCTAGGAACTTGTCGCCAATGGAAATCAGGCCATCGGTGGAATTTATATCGTACGGAGAAAAAACTTCGTTGATGAGTCCAGTCAACATTCCGATGATTTTTCGAGCCTCTGCCACGTACAATTCCCGCGGCTCGAAGATATCCTGTATCGCCGTCAATGCGCTTTTTTTATCATCAATTTCGTTTACTTTCTTTTGTTCGTAGTTCATCTGGGATTGCCGAATGGAAATCTCCCCAGCTAATTTATCACGCGCTTCTACTAGGTGGTTATACTTAAGCTGATCGTTCAAGATATTGAGCACTTTTTGCGCAACGTTCAAGCCTGATTCTACAGCTATTGTCGCTTTTTTTGATGGGGAGTTAACGGCTGAAGTCACCGCTGTTTTTACTTCATCAAAAATAGGCTGCCCCCTGTCAATGAATGTTTTTGACTCAAATTCAATAATTGCTTTTTCAAGCGTTTCATATTTCCCTCGCTTTCCACTAAGCTCTTTTTGATCTGCTGGAAGATTGCTTAATAATTTGATGCGCTCTGATTCGAGTGTGGCAATTTCTCCCGAGTTATCAGTAAGAGTCACTGTTTCAAAACCATCCAGTGCCGCAGTCATGCGCCGCGCAAGCTCTTCAAGGTTTGTTTTTACATCTTGAAGGTTCTTTCTCAACTCTAACTTTATTGAGTTGTCGTCATTTTCTTTGAGGATTTTCAGATAAGGTCGTATTTGCGTGTCGTTCAGGATGCTCGCCACATTGCTCAAATCCTCATTGAATGTTCTATCAGAACTATCGAGTGAGTGTTTGAGGCTCTGGAGTTCAGAGGCGAGTGCGGGAATATAGAGACTGCTCAGTTTCACGTCTGCGTACTCGCGTATTAAAATCCGAGCTTTATTAATATTTGGCTTGTAGGGGGACACTAGTTCGATAGTCATTTTTATGTGCTCAGGTATCAGTTTCTTTGGCCGAAAGCAGCCGACATGTTATTCATGTTGTCCTGGATATTCTTCCAGCGCGACAGTACGTCGGTCATTTTGATAACAAAAATAACAAGAAGGCTAAAATCCCTGGTCCCAGATAGTGCGTTTTTCGCTGCTGTAATTTCAGTAAGTGTATTACTCCACAGTGTTTCGATTTGCATAAGCCCCTCTACTGCTCCTTTGGTGAAAATCTTAAGACTGACCATTCCTGAATGGATGCTATTAAGCACCGACGCCACCTTTTGTAATTCGGCTTGCCGAGCCAATAACGTACTCTCTTGATGGTTCAGCTCGGTAATTTTCGCGTTATAATTCGCGTCACGGACGCCAAAATAGGCGCCACATAATGGCACGCCGATAACAGGAAGAATTAGAGTGGCAAACATAAACCACTCCCCCACGCTGTACTTGGATTCACTTCGCAGATTGCTGAGCTGATTGTTAACGGTGATAAGCTTTGCTGTGATGTCTCGCAGCTCTTCCAATGTCTTGGAGGCTAATGCGATGTTTGCTTTGTGTCCTACATCCTGTTCGATTCTATCCAGAGTCGCGTCGAAGTCTACTAACTGCGTCTTAACTTCTGCAGCAATATTTTGCTTATCCTGAATGGAGCCAATAATTAATTTCACGTATTCGTTGATCGTTTCGTAAGTATCATCGACCTGGGGGCCGCTCGTATTCAGTGGAACCTTGAAATTCTGGATTTGCTCAACTGTAAGATCAGTCGTTTTAAGTTTATAGTCGTTATAGCCTTCAATGGCCTGAACTTCGTCAAGTGCCGGCTGAGTGTTTGCTTTAAGGTCGCTCGCAAAGCGCTTCAAAGAACTGGAAACTTTTATTATTTGTGTTTCCAGAGGGGACCATTTTTTTGCATGGTTATGAATGTTATCAAAGGTGACCAATAGGTCAGACGCAGTAATGCCACCCTCATTAACACTTCCATGGAATTCGCTATTAATAGATTCTAAAGTGAGCGGAAGCGTAAGCCCCGCATTCACATAACGCCTAACTTTTTCCACGTCGTCTGAAGTCACCTTGGCCTTAGGTGGGCTGTATGAAATTTCACTGCTCATAAACTGTTCCCTCTATTTAGGTGTATTTGTGTTTCTTATTGGAAAATTTAGCAAAAAAAATGAAAGGATCTACTGTGACTTTTGACAGTTGACAAGCTTGGGCTGGCGTACCCTTTGTCTGGCAGCCAGATAAATCCATAAAGAACAAGAAGTTGTATTTGTGGTGGGGTTGGCATGGCGGCGAAATTAGTTAGCCAGTTGATGCCTGGTAGCTTTTTCTTGGATAGTAATGGAATAAAAAATGTCTAGGCTCTGTACGAAAAGTAATGTCGTAAACACCTCATGGCGCAGGCCCGAGAGACCATCGTCGCTTAACTTTTCGCGAGTTCGTCGAAGCGCGTAACGATGCTGTTCATTGTTGCCCTGGGCAACGGCGTTCTTTTATCACTGACCACCCTTCGACTGGACGCAGCCGGTGCCTCGGCCACCATGACTGGTATCGTTTCACCAACAGCCCTGATTTATGAAAACGGGGGCTGCATCGTGGTTCTACGGTCGTGCAGTTGACAGCCCCCGGCAAAACTCAACAACCTGCACCTCTTATCGCCCTGCCCTGAGGCTGCCCCTTGGACTATTTCACCGCCCTCACCGCCTTCATCGAAGCCGCCGAAGGCAACAACTTCTCCCGCGCCGCCGAGCGCCTGGGGATCAAGGCCTCAACGGTTTCGCGCTACGTGAAGGACCTTGAGCAGGACTTGGGCATCGCGCTGTTCAACCGCTCCACACGCACGCTGCATCTGACCGAAGGCGGCCAGACCTTCCTGATACACGCACGCAAGGTGCTGGATGAGCTGGAACACGCCAAGGCTGCCACGTCTGCGTTGAACCAGCATCCCCGGGGCGTGCTGAAACTCAACCTGCCACCGGCGTTTGCGCGGCATCACATCCTGCCGGCGTTGAATGACTTTCTGGTGCGTTACCCGCAAATCAGCGTGGAACTGGTGCTGGATAACAGCCAGGTCAATTTGATTCATGCCGGCGTCGATTTAGCCATCCGCATTGGCGAGCTGGCCGATTCGACGCTCAAGGCACGCAAGCTCAGCGACGGCCATTACCGCTTGGTGGTCAGCCCGGCGTTTGGCATGCAGCACCCTCCTCCGTCCACGCCCACGGACCTGGCCGGTGTGCCTGCGGTGTTGGGCACGTCTATCACGGGCGATATCAGTTTTGTATCCGCCGGTCGCGCGTTCCCGCTGCTGCATGATGGCGCGATTCGAATCAACGACCTGGACGCGCAACTGATCGCCGTGCGCCAAGGCTTGGGCTTTGCGCTGTTGCCCGACTGGCTGGTGGCGCGAAGTATCGAGGCCGGCGACTTGGTAGTGTGGTTACCGGAATGGCATATCCAGGGCGTGGAGCGGGCGTTTGCGGTGTGGTTTGTCTACCCGCCCAAGCGCATTGTGTCGTCCAAGGTCCGGTGTTTTATCGACTTTATCGTTGAACGACTGGGCGAGACCCCGGACTGGAAATGACTCAACTGAAGCGAATATCCAACGCGCGCAAGTAAGTTTGCAGCCCGGCATCCTGAATCGGGATCAGGAACGCCTCGCTATCTGATTCATTAAAATGCGCATGCCAATAACCCGGTGGTGTGACAAACGCCAGGCCGGGCGACCAGTCGACCCGTTGCGGGTTACGGATTTGCCCATCCGCCTCAAGCTCAGTGCCCACCAGGGAATAACAGCCCTTGGGGCAATCGATAATGAAGTCCAGTGCAATCGACTGATGCCGATGGGGTTTCTGCACCGATCCTGCCGGCAGAATCCCGTACATGGCCCACAATACGTGGGTCACCGTGCGCGTCTGCGGAAAGTGGCGGTTACCCAGCAGGATACTGATGCGGCTGCGGTCCTGGGCCCTGGGATCATCGGCTGCTTCACGCAACTTCGCGTTGGCCAGTGCTGCCGGGTACAGGGTTGGCGCAAAGCGGTCGGCACTGGGTGTCACCCCCAGGTAACGCAGCAACGGCTCATCGTGCACATAGTAAAGACGCGCATCCTCGCGGGCACTGAAGTGCGCCTGCTGTAACCCCGGCAGGGCAATAAAGCAGCCCTTGGACCATTGAATCTCATACTCGCCCTGAACCACGCTGCCCTCCCCGGCGATCACGTAGAACACCTGGGAGGTGGCGTTGGGCTGCAGCGTCAACGTATCGCCACGGTTAAGGCGCATGAAATTCGCGCACAACCCTGGGCCTGTGGCGGGGCCTTCGCAGCCCAAGGCGTCGCTGAGGTCCAGCGGTACCACGCGCGAGGGGCCACTGTCATACAGCGAGGCGGGAAAGCTATGGTAGGGAATGCGGGAAATCAGGTTGGCACTGATGGGGTTCGCCGCCTTGCTGTACTCGAAGTACTCGGCGTCGACTTGGTTGATATCCGTCAGTGCGGGGTCGAATTCACGGTTCATAAGGCTCACCTCAGTCTCGGGCTGGATCGCGCAGCGCCGTTGAACGGGCTGCACGGGGTGAGTGGACTATAGACACAGCTCGCTGGCGGATTAATGCCTGTGACGGCACAGCAGTTATGCGAAATGGGGCAGTTAACGCAACCCCGCAAAACCAGCCCTTAGGATAAGGGGAAGCGCTGGAACCTCGGAATCGCCAAGCCCAGGCTTTCACGCAAGGTCGAGCCCTCGTAGGCCGTGCGATAAACACCGCGCTCTTGCAGCAACGGAATCACCTCCTGAGTAAAACGATCAAATTGCCCAGGGTGCCCGATGTAGATATTGAACCCATCCACGGCCCGTGCCTCGAACCAATCCGCCATTTTGTGCGCCACCGTGGCGGCGCTGCCAACGAACGCGCCTGGGCGCAATTGCCGGCCAAATTCGACGGCCTGGCGCAGGGTAAAGCCCTGTTCCCGCGCCTGGTCGGCAATGCGTTTGGCGGCGGTAAAAAAACTGCTGCGCGCGGCCTCCAGGCTCTCTTGCGGGAACGGCGCGTCCAAGTCGTATTGGCTGAAATCATGCCAGCCAAAATTGCGCCCGAACTCCTTGAGTGCCAATGCAAAACTATGGTCCACCTGATGGTAGTGCTGTTCGATTTCCCGGGCATGGGCATCGGTGTCGCCCACATAAATTTCCGCACCGGGCATGATCAGTAACTGCTCAGGATCACGCCCCCGTTGTACCGCCCTGCCCTTGATATCCCGGTAAAACGCCTGGCCCTGCTCGATACTGGCCGCGTGGGTGAAGATCACATCGGCGGTGGCGGCGCCCAGCTCGCGGCCTTGTTCGGAGTCACCGGCCTGGAAAATCACCGGCTGGCCTTGGGGCGAGCGCTGGATATTCAGCGGGCCCACCACCCGGAAATGTTCGCCCTGGTGATTCAGGCTGTGCAGCTTGCTCGGGTCGAGAAACTGCCCGGTGGCACGGTTGCTCACAAACGCATCGTCTTCATAGGAGTTCCACAACCCCTGCACCACCTGAACGTGTTCGGCGGCGCGACCATAGCGGGTGGCGTAGTCGTAATGTTCGTCGCGGCTGTAATTGCCAGCGGTACCGGCATCGCCACTGGTCACCACGTTCCAGCCGGCGCGGCCTTTGCTGATCAGGTCCAGGGAGGCCAGGCGCCGGGCGACGTTATACGGCGAGTTATACGAGGTGGTCAGCGTACCGACCAGGCCGATATGCCGCGTGCTCACGGCCAGTGCCGACAGCAAGGTCAGCGGCTCCAGGCGATTGAGGTAATGGGACGGCGAGCCTTCGGTGATGAACTGGCTGTCGACGATAAACATCAGGTCGAACAATGCCGCCTCGGCCTGGCGGGCTATCTGGATGTACCAGTCGACGTTGACGCTGGCATCGGCCGGCAATTGCGGGTCAAGCCACAGGTTATGGCGGCCCGGCCCACCGCAGCCCATGGTCAGGGCGCCCAGTTTGAGCTGTCTTTTAGTCATTGCGCAGTAGTCCTTCAAGCGGTCAGGGCTGGGTCGTGGCGACGGCGGGCTGCAAAGCGGCCGTGAATGAAGGGTCGAACAACGTGGCGGCAGAGTAAGACTTGACCAGGCCCAGGCCGGCGAAAAAGTCCACGGTCTTTTGCGCCTCGATGGGCGCCTGGGGCGTCAGCGGTTCGACGGTGGTGCGCGCGCGGGCAAACCAGACGCGGGCGATGTCGGCATCCGCGCGGGTGCGCTTGGCCCAGGCATCGGCATACGCGTTGGCGTTGGCCGGGCTTTGGCGGGCCCAGTCGCGGGCTTTTTTCAGACGCTGGAGAAAGTCGCTGATGGGTTCACGCTTGGCCTCCACAGCACTGGCGTTGGCGGCAATGAAACTCTGGGCCGGGATCAAGTCTTCAGCGGTTGCCAGCACCCGCGCGCCTTGGCGTTCCTGTTGCGTGACATAGGGTTCCCAGGTGGCGATCACGTCAACCGCACCGCCTTCCAGCGCGTGGGAGGCATCCAGGGCGCTGAGGTAGCGCCATTGCAGCGAATCCCGCGCCACCCCGGCCTTGTCCAGCGCGGTCAGCAACAGTTGCTGGCTCCAGGAGCCCTTCCAGATTGCGGCGCGCTTGCCTGCCAGATCAGCCAGGCTGTGGATCGACGAATCCTTTTTCACCAGGATGGCCACGCCGTCGAGATTTTGCCGGCTCACGGCGATCACCTTGATCGGTGCGCCCAAAGCGCCCAAAAACAGCACCGGGGCATCCCCGAGCAGGCCCAGGTCCAGGCTGCCGACGTTGAGCGCTTCGGCCACCGGCGACCCGGCCGTGAACTGTTTCCAGTCCAGCGTGTAGGGCAGGTCATCGAGTACCCCCGCCGCTTCCATCACGGCCTGGGCGTTGTAGCTCTGGTCGCCGACCACCAGGGTTTGCGCCTGCGCCGTCAGGCACAGCAATGAGGCGGCCAATCCAGCCGCCAGGGTTAGGTAACGCACGTTCGTCTCCAGATGCCGTGTGGGGCATTCAAGTCGATCCGCGCGTACGGTCTCGGTTTTATAAGGTCATTTGTTGTCTGGGGTATTTTTGCGGTGTTGAAGGCGGGATGTAAAATACTCATAACGCATAACCTAATTCAATAATAATGCGCGTATCGCATCACGCTAGCACGGCAATTCAACCCGGGCCACCAACCCCGAACCACGTCGATTGCTCAGGCTCAGTTCACCGCCCTGCTCGCGCACAATCGCCCGTGCCGCCGAGAGCCCAAGCCCCACCCCACCGGTATTGCGGTTGCGTGAGGTCTCAAGGCGAAAGAACGGATCGAACACACGCTCCAGGTCTGCTTCAGGAATCCCCGGGCCCTCGTCGCTGACCTCGATGCACACCCTCTGGTCATTAACACTCAGTGCAATGCTGGGGTGCCGGGCGTACTTGGCAGCATTTTCCAGCAGGTTGACCACCACCCGTTTCAGCCCCAGTGGCCGGCCGTGATAGACCAGATGGGGCGGCCCTCGGAAGTCGACCACCAGTTGCTGGTCGCGATAGTCGTCGATGATGGTTTGCAGCAGTTCAGACAGATCGAACGCCGTGCTGTGCTCCAGCACCGTATCGTCGCGGAAAAACGCCAATGCGGCGTTGATCATCGACTGCATTTCCTCGACATCGCGAATCAGCTTGTGTTGATGGTCCAGGTCTTCCATGAACTCACAGCGCAGGCGTATACGCGTCAAGGGCGCGCGCAAGTCATGGGAAATGGCCGCCAGCATCTGGGTGCGCTCGCCGATAAAGTGCTGGATCTGCGCCTGCATGGCGTTGAAGGCGATGGTGGCCTGGCGTATCTCGTCGGGGCCTTCGATGTCGATGGGCGGTGCGCGCAGATCGCCACCGAAGCGTCTGGCAGCGCTGGCGAAACGCTGCAACGGCTGGGCCAATTGCCGGGTGGCGATCCAGGCGACCAGCAAGGTGGCGATCAACCCCAGGATGATGATCACCGCAATCCGCGTGGGTGCGCTCAGGCCCCAACTGCGTTCGGGCGGGATGAAGGACAACCAGCTGCCATCAACTAACTGCACCAGCGCCACATAATGTGCGTCGGGGCTGCCACGCGGCCAATCGTCCGGGCTGTACACCTGAATGGTGCGCCCGGTGCCAAACAACGCCTGTATCCCGGGGACTTCGCCGGCTTGTAGCACGTTGCCGCCGCTGGGCAGGCCGAAATCCACGGGGTTGGTATGCCACGTCACCTGCAACCGGGTATCGCTGGCCGCTGCCGCCAGGTGCGAGCGCAACGGCGCAGGCGCGGCCTCGATCACTTTCAGTGTCGCGGCCATCTGCTCAAGCAACCCCGTACGGTCGATGGGCGGACGCGCCCACACCCCGGCCACCTGCACGAACAAGGCGTTGAGGGCCAGTGAGGCGAGCATCGCGGCGAGAATGGTCAGGGCGATCCGCCGATTCAGGGTGTCGCGGCGCAACAGGCGGCGGATCATGAGCGGGTCACCGGGGCGGTGAACAGATAGCCGCCATTGCGCACGGTGCGGATCAGGTCCGGGCGCTTGCAGTCGGGCTCGATCTTGCGCCGCAGCCGGCTGACCTGCACATCAATACTGCGGTCGAAGGCGTCGTGGCCCTGGCCGTGGGTCAGGTCGATCAATTGGTCGCGGGTGAGGATGCGCTGGGGGTGTTCGAGAAACACCACCAACAAATCGAACTCACCACCGGACAGCGGGATCATGACGCCCTCGGGCGAGCGCAGTTCGCGACAGGTGATATCCAGATGCCAACCGGCAAAGGCAATCACCGGGCGTGAACGCTCGTCGGCCGCACTGACTGCCTGCCCCGCACGCCGTTGCACGGCACGCAGGCGGGCCAGCAATTCGCGCGGGGCGAAGGGTTTGGTCAGGTAGTCGTCAGCGCCCAGTTCCAAGCCAACAATGCGGTCGCTCAGCTCGCCCATGGCCGTGAGCATGATGATAGGAATGCCGAACTGCGCCCGTACCTTCTGGCAGAGGCTGAGGCCGCCTTCGCCGGGCAACATGAGGTCGAGGATGATCGTGTCTGGCCGCTGCTGCGCGATTGCCGCCCACATGGCCTCGCCGTCGGCGGCCACGTCGACTTCATAGGCGTGCTGGACGAAAAACTTCTTCAGCAATGCCAGCACTTCCACGTCGTCATCGACGATCAGCAGTCTGCTCACGTTCACAGATTCCCAGGCCAAAAAAAGAACGACATCTAAAACCATTCCGGCGCCGGGGTCATTTATTTCAATCGCGCAACATTCCTTCGCCACGGACACAACCCGGACATCTTTGGGCAAAACCTGTCGGGCATTCTGCACGCCTACCACTCAAGGAGACGCCTATGAAAGTTTTGAGCAGCAGGTACACCGAGCAGGCAGCGAGCGACGCCCGGCCATTGGTGCTGAGCCAGCGCACCTGCGCCCCCGCTCAGGATAGCCCGTTGCTGTTTCAGGAATCCTGCCTGGGGCTGAACGCGGACCTGGACCGTATCGTGCTGCGTCGCTACTTCGAACACTACAGCCCCGACGCCGGGAGCTGGGTCGAGTACGCCCACTCCATTCCCATCGCCCAGCTTGTCCACTGGATCATGACCCATGGCCAGTTGCACGTCGAATCCTCTTACGACAACCCGAACGCACAGGCCGGCCCGGCATACAGCACCGACGCTCGTTAGCGCGCCTGCTCAAACGTCATAATCACAGGGGCGTCTGCGTGGTAATCTCCCGGCACCACGAATAGACATTGATCGTCACTTGACGATGACCAAAGCCAGGAAAGACCATGCCCAAGATTTCTCACTCAGCGCTACGCCGTAATTTCCGTGACCTGCTGGCAACGCCGATCTGCGTTGAAACCGCCTCCGTATTCGACCCCATGTCTGCCCGCATCGCGGCCGACCTGGGGTTTGAAGTGGGAATCCTGGGCGGCTCAGTCGCCTCCCTGCAGGTGCTGGCGGCCCCCGATTTTGCGTTGATTACCCTGAGTGAGTTCGTCGAGCAAGCCACCCGCATCGGCCGTGTGGCCCAGTTGCCGTTCATTGCCGACGCCGACCACGGCTACGGCAACGCCCTGAACGTGATGCGCACCGTCGAAGAACTGGAACGCGCCGGCGTTGCGGCGCTGACCATCGAAGACACGCTCTTGCCCGCGCAATTCGGGCGTAAATCCACGGACCTGATTTCCGTCGAAGAGGGCATCGGCAAGGTCAAAGCCGCCTTAGAGGCGCGTGTCGACCCAGAACTGTCGATCATTGCCCGTACCAATGCCGGTGTACTGCCTACTGCCGACGTGATTGCGCGTACCAAGGCCTACGAAAAGGCCGGCGCTGACGGCATCTGCATGGTCGGCGTCAAGGACTTCGACCACCTGGAGCAGATCGCAGAGAACCTCAGCGTTCCCCTGATGCTGGTGACCTACGGCAACCCGCAACTGCACGACAGTGAGCGCCTGGCCAGCCTGGGCGTGCGCATCGTGGTAGCCGGGCATGGCGCCTACTTCGCCGCGATCAAGGCCACCTACGACAGCCTGCGTGCCCAGCGTCAGCTGACTCACAGCACCTCGAACCTCAGTGCTACGGAATTGACCCACACCTATACCTTGCCTGAGAGTTATGTAGCGTGGGCCAAGGAATTCATGGACGTAGATGAATAAACGTTCGCTTATGGAGGAGTGAGTCAACCTGTGCCGGTTTCCGGCGCAGGTCTTCGGTAATTTTCTATAACGTTTCGATCACCTGATCAGGTGATAACACATTGGTTGGTACGCCAAGAAACTTATAGGCAGCCTTGCATTTTTCGCGAGATTTCTCATCATCAATTACATAGAGATTAAAGTATGACGCATATACCGCATGGGTAATATCGTGCATTTCCGAGCGATATTTTTTTATGGGATCCGGGTAATATCTTTCGCGAATCAAACATTTTATAACCGCTTCTATCATCGCTTGTACGGCATCATGATTGCCTTTCAATAATTTGATAGAGCCTTGTGGATCGTCAACTTCAATAAATGGTGATTGTTTAGAAATACCTGTTGCCATCCTTGCATAGTCATGCCCATTATGAAATATGCTAAAATACTCACCAAGGATGCTTGATTTTACAGGTGTTCGCCCCAGCAATTCTTGAGCATCGTAACGATTCACTGTACCGGGCACTCTGCCATTCGCTTCTTGATTGGCAAGGGTTGTAAACATTTGTTGACCGCCCTCTGCACGGTCATTGAGAGGTTTATAGTTTTCGATCACCCGTTCATAGCAGTATTTAGGGTGCTCTTTGCATAAAAAAGCACCAAACTTTCCCTCTGTGCGTATTTTTCGTAACCCTCGGCGTGAATTCGGAAGAATTTCGAAGTTTTTGGTGAGCGCCGACAGTTTCTTGAGCTCTGCCATCACGACATCCTCCGAAAGACCACTTCTTTGAACCGGCACGGAAAATTCCTCTATATGAGCAGGACTGTATACGGGTTGATGTCCGATTTTTAGCAGTTTTTCGATTGCAGCGGTCGCTATTTTACGCCCCTTGAGCCACTCGACTATCACGCCATGATCGCAATAAACAAACTTCATTATGCCCTCAAAAAACATTTATATTAAAGTACATTTATATTAAAGTAACGCCTTTGTTGCAGAACGCTTTTTACGCACCACCACAACTACCCGATCTTGTTTCTGGAATTAAAGTACGATCGCTCTCGCCTCTTCGAATGCATCAGTTTCTTCGATGAGCACCTTGATGTTTTGAGTTTTCTTCAAGGGTTCCGCGAGGTTTGTCGCACTGATGGTCACGTGCAGAGCTCCCTCACGGCCTTCGAATTCGGGCGTATAGCAAACACGCAAATCAAAAAATTCGTCGTCTTCCTTATGCCTCCACTGATCACACTCAAATTCGGCGCGTAACACTGGAAATTTGGGGCGTTTATTTTTCCAGAAAAATTTATTGGGATCGCGTACAAAATCTTTTCTGAAAATAGATGAGTCAAATCGAGGTACATCATGAACTCTGGCCAGCGTGGCATATGTCTGAGCGTCACGGTAAGGATACTCACTCACCCATCTACCCTGAGGTACCCCAGGTGGAGGTTTCAAACTCAAGGGCTCGGCCTTTTTTTCTTCCTCATCTTCGGTCGGTGTCGCCATTAACGCCAAGTGGTCGCCTGTAATCTCGAAGATCACCAAGACATTATCTGCAGGCCTAGAGCCAATATTGGCAAGCACCGTAGAAACAATGTGAACTTCTTCTTGACCGTTGAGCTTCTCATGGGCCTTTCTAAAAAAATCCGTGCAACTTTCGATCCATTGTGTGTATCTGACTTGATATTCGTTGATTTCCTGTTCAGTGACTGGTACGAAACGCTCTACCGAGGGATGACCAAATGGGGACGATCTTCCTTCACGCTGAGCCGCTACCTTTGAACCAAAATCAGTTTGCAGTGGGTGCCGAGTTTTGAGTAACCGCAACAGTTCTGCAATCTGAGTATCAGTGAGCGGGAGGCGTTTCTGCCTGACAATCTCCCAAGGCGTATCGGGAAAAGAAATCGTGCATTGAGGCTCCGCCGCTTGAAGACGCTTGAGCTGCCCCTCTAACTCCTTGATCCGCTTCTGCTCTTCGTCATTTTCACTGTTAAGTAACCAAGTTGACGGCACGCTTTTGTAAGGAACGCCCACGCTCTTGGCGCTCAGAAGCGGCCCCGTGTCGAAGGACAAAAAGAGCACCTGGTGATCGTTAGCTCGTTGATAGGCATGCACGATTCCTACCAAAAGATCATCGGCGTGACTGTAATTCAGTACATCGACCAACTCATCCGACGGTTCCAAGTTTTGGCCTAGCGCCAGAACAACAGCCGGGCCAGAACCTTGCGTGTCAATCACTACTTCGTCATTGGTGAGAAAACCGGTGAAGAGCCCATTAGCAAGTCGAGCGCGTTTAGCCAGTCGGCCGCTCGCACCTTTTTGTCGGTCAACTTCAGCGATGACGGGCCTTGTAACCACAAGGACGATTTTCTCGTAGTCTCCTAAATCGCGCCAATCCAGCGTGCCAAGCTGTCGGCATTGCACGAATACGTTGGTATCAGGAACAACGTAAAGTGTCTTGATTGAGTCATCCATAACCGTTTCCTTGCTGTTAGACGATGAACGCACCTGCGATGGAATGACCTGCTGCCCTACTGCCACTGGGACGAGGCGCTGAAAAGTCGTGGAGGTATTGCGTTCAGAATCATGGCATTCTAATGGCATTTCGGCAGAGAGCAACCGCCGAGCGGCCCATTAGACCGCCGCCCTATGGTCTGGTGTCCATGGGCAGCCCCCTCTTTGATATAGATATTCAAGCTGATACCAAGGAAGCAAAATGAAGAAGATTTCGGTTTTTTTTTACAGTAATGACCTATCAACTCCAACATCACCGCCCAGCCTGCATATAAAAAGAGTACTCGCTACCAGTTTTTCATTAATTCTACTTACCGTTTTTTCATACGGTACCTTTTTAATAGTAAAAACGTGGCCTATTACAGAGTATTCAATCGCAAAAGCAGGAACTTTTGGCGATAGCTTTGGCGCATTGAATAGTCTGTTTACAGGTTTGGGATTTGCTGGCCTGCTGGTGACCATATTCTTGCAGCGCGAAGACCTCAAACTTACCAGAATGGAGTTATCGGAGACTCGCTCCGAAATAAAACTGCAGAGCCAAACTTTCAGGCAACAACAATTTGAGGAGTCTTTCTATCGCCTACTGTCCCTATACCGCGACAACCTAGACCAACTATCCATAAAAGTGTCGGCCAACTCCCCCATTCGAATACAAGGTATTGATGCCCTTAGCAGCAAGCAGCAGCAATTTGACGAAAAATGCAAACCGCAGCGGAAAGTTCCTTTTCCTTCCCGCGCGAGCGAGGTTGAAAAAGATGAGTTTATCTATGAGCTATACAGCCTGTGCCATAGCCATTTCCGCTCCCAATCCAGGTATATGGAAACACTCAACTCAATACTCCTGCTTATTCAGGATGATTGCTTTTCTGCTGAAAAAAAAGAGCATTATCTTAATATACTTTCCTCTCAATTCACCACCTACGAAATAAAATACCTTTTTTACCAAGCCTTCATCAATCCCAAGTACCATGTGTTGCGCGCCACGCTCTCAACTTCGCCCTCATTTCAATCTCGTTTTTGTGTAGATAGCATTCCCTCATCTCACTATGAAAGTTTCGAGTACTTGTGGAAAATTGTATTCACGCGAGACCATGCCAACAGCGATCGGCTTTTCTCGAACGAAAAATTTACAGCGGCCCATTCACGAATCGCCAAACGGCGTCAGCAACAAGCCCAAAAATAACGCACGTTTGCCCCAAGCGTTTTTTTCACCGACCATGGCGCCTTTCTGTTCCTGCCAACACGAGGTGCCCATGGCCAACCACGACCTGTCCTATACCCCCGACCCAGACGCCGATTCCATCTCCTCCGACGTGATCGGCTTCAACGGCATCCTGGTCTCCACCCAGATTCCCACCCGTGCCGATGGCAGCCTGGAGCTGGGCGATATCACCCAGCAAAGCGAGTGCACCCTGCAAGCGCTGAAAGTCGCGCTGGAAAAAGCCGGCAGCTCCATGGACCGGGTTATGCACTTGACTATTTACCTCACCGACATGGCCGACCGTGCCGCGTTCAACGAAGTCTACAAGCGCTTTTTCGCCAAGCCCTGGCCAGTGCGGGCGGCCGTGGGCGTTGCGGCTTTGGCGGTGGAAGGCATGCGCGTGGAAGTGACGGCGATGGCTGCCAAGGCTTGAATCTGTGGCGCCGTTAGCGCCGATCTGATCGGAATGTCGAACGCGGTCAAAAAGGTGGGCTTGCCTGCGGTAGCGGTGGTGAATGTTACATCGCCATCGCAGCATAGGTATCTACACAACTGTGCAGTTCGCCGCAGCCCCGTAACCACGATGCGAAGCGAGCCGCTCTTGATCTTGATCTGCTTTTGATCTTGATCTCAGGCGCCCCGTTAAACCACGCTGGCCGGAATTCGACAGGGATTTGGGGGGTAAACCGGCAGGGATGCCGGTTTAGCCGCCCCGCGCCATGGATGGCGCGTGGCGGCGGCCCCCCAAATCACTGGCGGATTACGGGCACACCGAGCCCAAGCGAGGTGCCGAGTGGGGGGGCGAGGACCTTTTGGTTACTTTTGGGTCCTTCCAAAAGTGACCCGCTGTCAGAGCGGAACCCTAGGTGGCCGTTACCGCAGGAATGGATATGTACTCGGTATAACAGTGTCGCCTGTCAGGTCGTCATCGCAGGCAAGCCAGCTCCCACATTTGGAACGCGGGGCATCAGGTCGATAGAGGTCGGCTGTCAGGCCGTCTTCGCAGGCAAGCCAGCTCCCACATTGGGTCTTCGTTGCGTTGAGTAATGCGTTCGCTTAACGGGCTTGCATCAGGCCCGACAGCCCTGCGGTAGATGCCGCCCAGGCATTTCGCGGCTACAATGCGCGCCTCAACCGTGACAAGCCTGACTAAAAAACTATGTCCTTGCCCAAGCATCACCTGGAATTGCTCAGCCCTGCCCGCGATGTCGCCATTGCGCGCGAGGCTATCCTGCACGGCGCCGACGCCGTTTATATCGGCGGGCCGAGCTTCGGCGCCCGCCATAATGCGTGTAACGAGGTGAGCGATATCGCTCAACTGGTGGAATTCGCCCGCCGTTACCACGCCCGCGTCTTCACCACCATCAACACCATCCTGCATGACAACGAGCTGGAGCCCGCACGCAAGCTGATCCATCAGCTCTACGATGCCGGTGTCGATGCGTTGATCGTGCAAGACCTGGGCGTGATGGAGCTGGATATTCCGCCGATCGAGCTGCACGCCAGCACCCAGACCGACATCCGCACCCTGGGCCGGGCCAAGTTCCTTGACCAGGCTGGTTTCTCGCAGTTGGTATTGGCCCGCGAGTTGAACTTGCAAGAGATCCGCGCCATTGCCGATGAGACCGATGCGGCCATCGAGTTCTTTATCCACGGCGCCCTGTGCGTAGCCTTCTCCGGCCAGTGCAATATCTCCCACGCGCAAAATGGCCGCAGCGCCAACCGTGGCGACTGCTCCCAGGCCTGCCGCCTGCCCTACACCTTGAAAGATGACCAAGGCCGCGTGGTTGCTTTTGAAAAGCACCTGCTGTCGATGAAAGACAACAACCAGAGCGCCAACCTGCGCGCATTGGTCGAAGCGGGCGTGCGTTCGTTCAAGATCGAAGGCCGCTACAAGGACATGGGCTATGTGAAGAACATCACCGCCTACTACCGCCAGCGCCTCGACGAGATCCTCGAAGACCGCCCGGACCTGGCCCGCGCTTCCAGCGGCCGTACCGCGCACTTCTTCCTGCCCGACCCGGAAAAAACCTTCCACCGTGGCAGCACCGACTACTTTGTCAGCGACCGCAAGATCGACATCGGCGCCTTTGACACCCCGACCTTCACCGGCCTGCCCGTGGGCACCGTGGAAAAAGCCGGCAAGCGCGACTTGCAGGTGGTCACCCATGAGCCGCTGTCCAACGGCGACGGTCTCAATGTGCTGATCAAGCGTGAAGTGGTGGGCTTTCGCGCCAATATCGCCGAGCCCAAGGGTGAGTTCGAAGAAGACGGTGAGAAGCGCTACCGCTACCGCGTCGAGCCCAACGAAATGCCGGCCGGCCTGCATCAACTGCGCCCCCATCACCCGCTCAATCGCAACCTAGACCACAACTGGCAGCAGGCCCTGCTCAAGACCTCGGCCGAGCGCCGTATCGGCTTGTCATGGGTCGCGCGCCTGCGTGAAGAGCAGCTGCAAATCACCGCGACCAGCGAAGAAGGCATCAGCGCCAGTGTCACCCTGCCCGGCCCGTTTGGCGTGGCCAACAAGCCGGAACAGGCGCTGGACACCCTGCGCGACCTGCTCGGCCAGCTCGGCACCACCGAATACCATGCCACCCGCATCGAGCTGGATGCGCCGCAGGCGTTCTTCATCCCCAACTCGCAGCTCAAAGCCTTGCGCCGTGAAGTGATCGAAGCGCTGACTGCCGCACGCGTCGCCGCGCACCCACGGGGTGGGCGCAAGGCTGAAACCTCGCCGCCGCCGGTTTACCCCGAGGCGCACCTGTCGTTCCTGGCCAACGTTTACAACCAGAAAGCCCGGGACTTCTACCATCGTCACGGCGTAAAGCTGATCGACGCGGCCTTCGAAGCCCACGAAGAAACCGGCGAAGTGCCGGTGATGATCACCAAGCACTGCCTGCGTTTCTCATTCAACCTGTGCCCTAAACAGGCCAAGGGCGTGACCGGGGTGAAGACCAAGGTGGCGCCGATGCAGTTGATCCACGGCGACGAAGTGCTGACCCTGAAGTTCGACTGCAAACCTTGCGAGATGCACGTGGTAGGCAAGATCAAGGGGCATATCCTCGGCCTGCCGCAGCCCGGCAGCGCGGTGGAGCATTTCAACCCGGAAAACCTTATCTACCAAGGCACGCACTAACCCTCATCTGACGCCGCGTTTCCCCCCGATGCGCTGCGTCATCGTTAACCTTGTTCGCGAGCAAGCTCGCGCCTACCGAGGTTGCGGGGCCACCACCAGCCCCGCTGCAACCCCGCCGCTGCCAGCAGAATCGCCGCCACGCCCAGCCATTGCAGCCACCCCAGGCGATGCCCGAACGCAATCCAATCCACAAAGATCGCTGCAATCGGGTAGATGAACGACAGTGCGCCGGTAATGGCGGTCGGTAGTTTCTGGATCGCGCCATACAGCAGCACATACATCAACCCGGTATGCACAACCCCCAAGGTCAGCAGCGCAGCCCAGGCATTTGTGGACGCAGGCAAGCCATTCCAGGGTACCAACGGCGTTAGGAGTACCGCGCCAGTGGCCACCTGGATCAACGCCATCAAATGCGGCGGTACTTCCTTGAGGCGCTTGATGATCAACGCAGCGATCGCATACAAAAATGCCGCGCCCAGGGCCAGCGCGATGCCTACCAGATAATCACCGCCACCCGTCTGCTCGCCATGGGCGGTGACAATCGCCAACATGCCCAGGAACGCCACGCTCAACCACGCCAGTTTCTGCACGGTGATCTTCTCACCGAGAAACACCGCCGCCAGCATCACCAACATAAACGGCTGCACGTTGTATACCGCGGTGCTGATAGCGATGGATGCCCGGGAATAGGATTCAAACAGCAGCAGCCAGTTGCCGACAATGGCCACGCCGCTGAGCACGGCCAGCCCCAGTTTTGCCCAACTGAGCAGGTCTACACGCAGGTAACCCAGCCAGGCGCACACCAGTAACAGTGTCAGCGCGCCGATCACGCAGCGCCAGAACACCACCTCGATCACCGACACGCCAGACACCAGCACAAACCAGCCAATACTGCCCGAGATCAGCATGGCGGCGACCATTTCCCACGACCCGCGACGGATGGATGAATCCATGATTGAAGCTCCTCAAGTGAAGCTCCAGTATGGCAATCTGTCCGCGACGGCTACAGCGTCTAAAAAAGGCAAAACCCCTAATTCACCTTTTCTTATTAGGCACAAACCATGATCGACACCATCGACCAGCAATTGATCGCCGCCTTGATGGACGACTCGCGGCTGTCCCTCAAAGCCCTGGCAGGCATCACCGGGCTGTCCTCGCCCAGCGTCAGCGAACGCCTGCGCCGCCTGGAGGAACGCGGCGTGCTGACCCACTACACCGTCGACATCGACCCCAAGCACTTCGGCTACCTGTTGCAAGCCATCGTGCGCATCCGCCCCCTGCCCGGCAAATTGCAGGAAGTGGAGCGCCAGATCCAGGCGATCCCCGAGTTCACCGAATGCGACAAGGTCACCGGCGAGGACTGCTTCATCGCCCGCCTGCATGTGCGCACCATGGACCAGTTGGACAGCCTGCTGGACCGGATCAATGGGTATGCCGAAACCAACACGGCGATCGTAAAGAAAACCCCGGTGAAACGGCGCCTGCCGCCGCTGGGGGATCGCTAAGGTGCCATGCCAAGGGCGTGTCATGACCAAACACAGTCAAATGTGGGAGCGGGCTTGCTCGCGAATACAGGGTGTCAGTCACCGACTATGTTGACGGGTATACCGCATTCGCGGGCAAGCCCGCTCCCACAGAAGCCACTTCAACCCGTTGATTGTTTGAACCCGCACTTGGCCACGGCCCTCCAACCTGAATGAACCACGGCCGGGTGCACGCACAATGACTTTCATTCTATGGTTGGCCGTATTGGGCGCGGTGCTGCTGACGCTCGCGCTCACCTCCTCCTACCTGCGCTGGATGCCAGTCACCACCTCGGCGGTGTGCCTGCTGCTGGGTATCGCCATCGGCCCGTTGGGCGTGGACCTGCTGCATCTGGACATCAAGGGTTCGGCGCGCTGGATGGAGCACCTGACCGAAGTGGCGGTGCTGTTTTCGCTGTTCGTCAGCGGCCTGAAACTGCGCCTGCCACTCAGGCATCGCACCTGGCGCATCGCCTTCGGCCTGGCCGGCCCGGTCATGCTGCTGACCATCCTCGGTACCGGGCTGTTACTGCATTACCTGCTGGATCTGTCGTGGGGCGTGTCATTGCTGGTGGGCGCGATTTTGGCGCCGACCGACCCAGTGCTGGCGGGCCTGGTTCAGGTCAACAATGCCCAGGACTACGACGCGCTGCGCTTCGGCCTGTCCGGCGAAGCGGGGCTCAACGATGGCAGCGCCTTTCCGTTTGTGATCTTCGGCCTGCTGTTCATGCAACACGGCGGCTTCGATGGTGACTGGGTCGGCGGCTGGGTGCTGAAAAACCTGGTGTGGGCGGTGCCGGTCGGGCTATTGATCGGCTACTGGATGGGGCGAGGTATCGGCCGTGTGACGTTGCGCCTGCGCCTGATCAATGCCGACAGCACCCTCTCGCCCAATGATTACCTGACACTGGCATTGATCGCCCTCGCCTATGTGAGCGCCGAAGCCGTGGGCGGCTTTGGCTTCCTGTCGGTCTTCGCAGCGGGCCTGGGGTTGCGTCAGGCCGAGGTGAAGTCCACTGGCAACGCCCAGACACCCGCCGAGCACCTGGCGCAACCGGTGGTGGGCCACCTTGAAATCGAGCCCGAACAAGCCTTGCATGGCGACGTCAGCCACCTGAAAGACACCCAGATCGCAGCAGGCGTGATGATGGGCGACATGCTGGCCTTCGGCAGCCTGGTGGAGCGGGCCATGGAGGTGTTCCTGGTAACAGTCTTGGGCATCGTGCTGGTCAGCCACTGGGAGTGGCGCGCGTTGGCGGTAGCGCCGCTGCTGTTCTGTGTGATTCGCCCCGCCAGCGTATTCGCCATGCCGTGGGGCCGCCTGCTGGACCGTCGGCAACGCAGCCTGGTCAGTTGGTTCGGCATTCGTGGGATCGGCAGCATTTACTACCTGTTTTATGCGCTCAACCATGGGCTGGTGGGCACCAGCAGTGCGGTGGCAGTCAACCTGACGCTGTCGGTCATCGCGTTGAGCATCCTGGTCCATGGCCTGAGTACTCAGCCGATGCTGGTGTGGTATGAGCGTCAGGCTGCGCAAAAAAATTGAATCCTGCACCGCGCCGGGGTTTCAAACAGTCAGGACCTACAGTGCGAGTCAGCCAATGAAAAACATCGCCCAACGATTGCTTGAGGAACGCCAACGCCTGGGATATTCGCAGCAATACCTGGCACAGGCAGGCGGCGTGACCACGCGCGAGCAACGTCAATATGAACTGGGCGAAGACCTGCCCCATGCCGACTACCTGGCAGCCTTGGCCGAGCATGGGGTGGATGTGGTGTATGTGATCACCGGCAAGCGCAGCACGGTGGTCAATATCAGCCGCGATCAGGCGCAGACGCTGATCGATAACCGCGTGGTGGGTCAGGAGGTGTCGCTGGACGGCGGGGCCGAGGAGGAAGTCTACTTCAAGCTCAGTAACCCCTCGGGCCCGCCGCCGGATCAGTCCTGATTTTCAGTGTTGCCAACGTCCGCCGCTTCATCCAAGTCGTTCAGCGGTACCTCGGCATCGTCCATCAACGACCCCGGGTCTTCGTTGCCGGGGTCGTTGAGTTCTTCGTCCAGTTCTTTTGACATGTGCGTCTCCTCTAACCGCCTTGAGTATCGATATCGGCATCGGTTTCAGGCTTGTGCTCGCGCTCAGGCTTGAAGTCTGGACTGTAGTCGTTTTCCTTGGCCTTTGGGTCGCTCGCAGGCGTTGGATCCTTGGGCGCATCGGCGGCGGTGCCAGGGGCAGGCTCGCCGCCGTCGATCGCGGGGTCATTGCGATTGTTAGTCTGTGGATCATTAGACTGGGTCATGAGGCACCTCTTTGCAGGCCGGTAAAAAATCTGTACCGCATAGAGGTAAGGCGTCATGGCCACGGCTGAAGTTCCGTTCGCTTGCTCAGCGCAGCGGGTTGTCCACCTGGATATAGAACGCATAGATGCCCAACACCAGCCAGAACACCATGAACAGCCATGGCGCACGCATGGAAAACAACAGCGACTTGCGATAGCCCTTGTGGCTCGACTCCACCTCGGAAAACAGCGGCGACTCATCGTAGGCCATGCCCATCACCGGTTCGCTGCGCAGCAATTCGCTTTGCTTGTAGTGCCAGTGGTCGATGATTTCATACGCCGCACGGATACCGGGCCAAGCGTTCAGCGAGCTGAGAATACCCAGCGAAACCAGGAAGATCGGCACCACCAGCGTGAACAGCTTGCCCCATTCCGGGTTGAGGTTACCCATGCCGGAAACAAAGGCAATCACCAGGAAGGATTGCGCCGTCAGGTAGGCGTCGGTGCGGTTGGCCAGGATGCTGGTTTCGTACTGAATCTCGCGCCGGTAAAAGTCGAGGCGGTCCTTGGGCGAGCCGAAAATCTTTGCGTTGTGTTCGCTGTGGTCGTTCAGGGCCGCTTCCGGAGTGTGGGGGGAGATGATTCTGGACACGACGGTGCTCCACAAGGTGACGAAACTCCTTAGAAGAATCGGGGCCTGGTGAAGTTCAAGTAGGTTCACGCACCAATTCAGGGCGACCACCGCCCTCTGTAGGAGCGAGCTTGCTCGCGAAAAACGTCAACGCTAACGCGGGCTGCCTGATTAAACGCGGTGCCGGTGAGTTTTTCGCGAGCAAGCTCGCTCCTACAGGGGATTAATGGCATTCCGGCACAGGCATTGCTTTATCCATTCACCACCCCGAAAACAGGAGCATGCGTTACCCCCCGACCCAGAGCCGCCCCCATAAGAAAGTAAGGACCAGGTCTGTTGGCACCTTCAGCCACGGGCTCATAAAAACATGCGTTTTTTTAAGCGGCAGTGCCACCCCAAGCCACACTGGGCACTGACAAGGTACTGGAATGGCTCGATCTTTCTTTGATGAAATGAATGACGCAAACGGCGTATGCCGTGCGCACTATCAGGACTTCTCTCGCTGGCTGGCCAACACGCCGCCGGAACTGCTGGCCCAGCGTCGCCGTGAAGCGGATTTGCTGTTCCATCGCGCCGGGATCACCTTCACCCTGTATGGCGACGAGCAAGACACCGAACGCCTGATTCCCTTCGACATCATTCCCCGCAGCATCCCCGCCAGTGAATGGAGCCTGATCGAGCGCGGCTGTATCCAGCGGGTTAATGCATTGAACATGTTCCTCGCCGACATCTACCACGACCAGCGCATTATCAAGGCCGGGATCATTCCCGCCGACCAGGTCCTGGGCAATGAGGGCTATCAGAAGGCCATGGTCGGTCTTGACCTGCACCGTGGCATCTACTCGCACATCTCCGGCGTCGACCTGGTACGCGACGGCGACGGTACCTACTACGTGCTGGAAGACAACCTGCGCACCCCCAGCGGCGTGAGCTACATGCTCGAAGACCGCAAGATGATGATGCGCCTGTTCCCGGAAGTGTTCGCCAAACAGCGCATTGCGCCGGTGGATCATTACCCTAACCTGCTGCTCAAGACCTTGAAGAGTTCCAGCCGCCTGGACAATCCCAACGTGGTCGTCCTGACTCCAGGGCGCTTCAACAGCGCCTTCTTCGAACACGCGTTCCTTGCCCGGGAAATGGGCGTGGAACTGGTGGAAGGCGCCGATCTGTTCGTGCAGGACCTCAAGGTGTTCATGCGCACCACCGACGGCCCCAAGGCCGTGGACGTGATCTACCGGCGCATCGACGACGCTTTCCTCGACCCCCAGGCGTTCAACCCCGAGTCAATGCTCGGCGTGCCCGGGCTGGTGGCGGCTTACTGCGCCGGCAATGTGGTGCTGGCCAACGCCATCGGCACCGGCGTGGCTGACGACAAGTCGATCTACCCCTACGTACCGGCCATGATCCGCTTCTACCTGGACGAGGAACCGATCCTGCAGAACGTGCCGACCTTCCAATGCCGCAAGCCCGATGAACTGTCCCATGTATTGGCCAACCTCGAGCAGTTGGTGGTCAAGGAAACCCAGGGCTCCGGCGGCTACGGCATGCTGGTGGGCCCGGCGTCGACGGCCGCCGAGATCGAGGACTTCCGCCAGCGCATCAAGGCGCGTCCCCATGCGTATATCGCCCAACCGACCCTGAGCCTGTCCACCTGCCCGACCTTTGTCGAAAACGGCATCGCACCCCGGCACATCGACCTGCGGCCCTTCGTGCTCTCGGGCAAGGAAACCCGCCTGGTGCCCGGAGGCTTGACCCGCGTGGCGCTGAAGGAAGGCTCGCTGGTCGTCAACTCGTCGCAAGGCGGTGGAACCAAGGACACCTGGGTGGTGGAGGGCTGAGTATGCTGAGTAGAACGGCTGCAGATCTGTATTGGATGTCGCGCTACCTGGAGCGTGCCGAGAACCTGGCACGCATGCTGGAAGTCAGTTATTCGCTGTCCTTGATGCCCCAGGCCGGGCGCAGCGATGGCTTGGACGAATTGGCGATGTCGTTGCTCAGCAGCGGCACCCTGGACAACTACCTGGAACGGCACCAGACCCTGGATGCCGAGCGCATGTTGCACTTCTTTGCCCTCGATGCAGAAAACCCCGCGAGCATTTACAACTGCCTGCGCGCCGCCCGAGGCAATGCCCATGCGGTACGCGGGCGCATTACCGCCGATATGTGGGAAAACCTCAACGCCACCTGGCTGGAAATGCGCAGCATCGCCGCCGGCGGCCTGGCACGGCATGGCATCAGCCACTTCTGTGATTGGGTCAAACAACGCTCACACCTGTTTCGTGGCGCAACCTCGGGCACCATCATGCGCAATGACGCCTACCGCTTCATTCGCCTGGGCACCTTTGTCGAGCGCGCCGATAACACCCTGCGCCTGCTGGATGCACGCTATGAGATGTTCGGCGAAGAGTCTGAAGAAGTCAGCGACCTGTCGGCACGCGGTTATTACCAGTGGAGCGCCCTGCTGCGCGCGTTGTCGTCGTTCGAGGCGTATACCGAGCTGTATCCGAATGCCTTGAATGCACGCTCGGTATCCGAGCTGTTGCTGTTGCGCAGCGATGTGCCCCGTTCGCTGCATGCCTGCATCGAGGAATTGAGCCATATCCTGGCCGACCTGCCCGGCAGTTATGGGCGCACGGCGCAACGCCTGGCGGCGGAGTTCGAGGCGCGGCTGCGGTACACGGGGATTGATGAGATTCTGGAAGATGGGCTGCATACTCGGCTGACAGAATTCATCGACACCGTGCGTGAGTTGGCGCGGGAGATACAAAGCTCCTACCTGGAAGTGGTCTAACACACACCTGTAGGAGCGAGCTCGCTCGCGAAAAACTCACCGGCGCCGCGTTTATTCAGAAAACCCGCGTTATCGTTGCCGTTTTTCGCGAGCAAGCTCGCTCCTACAGGGGGTTGATCGCCCACCAACGTGGGAGCAACTGGCGTACCCGCGATTCGCCAAAGCGGTCGTCGATCAGCATCACCACTCCGCGATCCTGCTGGCTGCGGATCACCCTCCCCGCTGCCTGCACCACTTTCTGAATACCGGGATACAGGTAGGTGTAGTCATACCCCGCGCCAAAGACCGCGCCCATGCGTGCCTTGATCTGTTCATTCACCGGGTTGAGCTGCGGCAAACCCAGGGTGGCGATAAAGGCACCGATCAGGCGCGCTCCGGGCAGGTCGATACCTTCGCCAAACGCACCGCCCAGCACCGCAAAGCCAATGCCCTGGCTGTGGTGGGTAAACTGGTCCAAAAATGCTTGGCGCTCGGCCTCGGCCATGCCCCGCGCCTGCAGCCACAACGCAATCTGTGGGTGCCGTTCGGCCATTAACTGGGCCACCTGTTGCAGGTAATCGAAGCTTGAGAAAAACGCCAGGTAGTTACCCGGTTGCGCGGCGAATTGCCGGGCGAGCAGTTCCACAATGGGTTCCAGCGACGCCTGGCGATGCACAAACCGCGTAGAGATGCGGTCAACGATGCTGACCTGCAATTGCTCGGCCTTGAACGGTGACGCCACATCAACCCAGGCGGTATCCGCCGGCAGGCCCAGCAAGTCCGCGTAATAATGGCGCGGGCTCAGGGTCGCGGAAAACAGCACGCTGCTGCGTGCGGCGGTCAGCCTGGGCCGAATGAACTCGGCCGGCACTACATTGCGCAGGCACAGGGTCGAGCTGCTGCGCTTGGCGCTGAACTGGCGTTTAGTGATATCGAAGATAAAGTGTTCATTGAACAGCTCGGCCACTTTGGCCCATTGCAGCGCGTCGAAGTAGAAGGCTTGCAAGTCACCGCTGAGGGCTTCGGGGTGGTCGTTGAAGTAGTCGCCCATGGCGCTGGTGCACAGGCTCAGGGCCTGGAGCAGTTTGTCTGGTTTGGCCGCGTATGCCTGATACGGCGCGAGTTGGTCCTTGTGCAACGCATTCCACTCGCGGTTCAAGCGCTGTAAGGGCTTCTTCAGTGTCTCGGGCGCGCTCTCGCGCAAGGTCTTGAGGCTGTACTGGTCCAGGCTGGCGCTGTACATCGAGCGCGCCCGGTCGACCAAGTTGTGCGCCTCGTCCACCAGCACCGCGACGCGCCATTGGTTGAGCTGGGCCAGGCCGAACAGCATGGCGCCAAAGTCGAAATAATAGTTATAGTCGGCGACGATCAGGTCGCTCCAGCGCGCCATTTCCTGGCTCAGGTAGTACGGGCATACCTGGTGGGCCAGCGCCACGTTGCGCAGGCTGCGCTGGTCGAGCAAGCGCACCTGGGACGCAGCCTGGCGAGCGGCAGGCAGGCGGTCGTAAAACCCCTTGGCCAACGGGCAGGAGTCACCGTGACAGGCTTTGTCCAGGTGTTCGCACGCTTTGTCCCGTGCCACCAGTTCAAGCACGCGCAGTGACAGCTCGGGGCTGCTGTCGTACAGCACTTGGGCGGCATCCAGGGCCAGCTTGCGCCCGGGCGTCTTGGCGGTAAGGAAGAACAGCTTGTCCAGTTGCTGCGGCGCCAGGGCCTTGAGCAGCGGGAAAATAGTGCCGATGGTCTTGCCAATGCCAGTGGGCGCCTGGGCCATCAGGCACCGGCCCGTAGTCACCGCTTTGTAGACCGACTCGGCCAAGTCGCGTTGCCCGATACGGAAGTCGGCATGGGGAAACGCCAGGTTCTGCGCAGCGGCGTTGCGTGCGTCGCGATGCTGCATCTCTTGCCGCGCCCAGTCCAGGAACAGCGCGCATTGCTGATTGAAGAACTGCTCAAGGCCTGGCGCCTCGAATCGCTGGTTCAGTACGGTTTCGCCTTCTCCGACGATATCGAAGTACACCAGCGCAAGGTCAATGTGATCGAGCCCGAGTTTCTGGCACATCAGCCAGCCATACACCTTGACCTGGGCCCAGTGCAGTTGCCGATGGTTGGCGGGTTGAGCAGCGAGATCGCCACGGTAGGTTTTGACTTCTTCCAGGCGGTTGGCGTCAGGGTCGTAGCCGTCCGCCCTGCCCCGCACCTTGAGCTGCTGGTAGTCACCCTCCAGGGCAACCTCGTGCTGATAATGCGCGCTGCGCCGGGACGCCACCGTACGATGGCCGACAATGCCTTCCTGGGCGCTGGGCGACGGCGTAAAGCGCAGGTCGAGGTCGCCGACCTTGGCGGTGAACTCACACAGCGCCCGCACGGCCACGCTGTAACTCAAGCGGGTTGCTCCGCCCAGCGCACGTAGCAAACGGTGACCGGCATCTGGTATTCACCGCAGAACGCCAGCCAGCGCAACTGGTTGTCCTGCAGGCGGTCGCCGGGGCCCTTGACCTCGATCATGCGATAGGTGTTTTGCGCCGGCCAGAACTGGATAAGGTCCGGCATCCCGGCCCGGTTGGCACGGATATCCTGCAACAGGCGCGTGAACCAATGACGCAAGTGCTCGGCGGGCAGGCAGGCCAGGGCTTGCTCCAGCAGTTCTTCGCTGAGCAGGTTCCAGAACACGAACGGCGACTGAATGCCCCATTTGTCCACATAGCGTTGGCGGATGCTCGCCTTGTAGCGACCGTCCTCCAGTTGTGCAAAACACGCGGCAAACAAGGCTTCACGGCGCTGATAAAAGTCCTCGCTGTGCAAATCCGCCGGCCCACGCTGGAACGGGTGGAAGAACGCCCCTGGCAGCGGTGCGAAAATCGCTTCCCAGCACAGCAAGCCAAACAGCGAATTGATCAGGCCATTCTCGACGTAATGCACCGGCGCATCCGGTTCACTCAGGTGCGCCAGCACACAGGACTCCACCGACAGCAGCGGCTCCTGCACCAGCGCCAGGTCCAGGCGCGCCACCGCTTGGGGCTTGGCCCTGGGCAGCGCCGGCCCGCCAAGTTTGCGGCGCAGGCGCGGCACGACGCGCAGCAGGTGTTGTTGTTCCGCTGCGTTGTGGGGGGCCTGTTGCGCCTCGCTCGCCAGGGCCATGGCTTGGGCGTAATCTTCCTGGCGCTCCAGTACACGGATCAGCCGCGCCCGCGCACCGGGATGGGTGCAATTGCGGTAGATCTGTTCAGCCAGTGCCAGCTCGGCGCAACGTTCGCAATACTGGCCGATCTGGAACAGCAGCTTGGCGCGGCGCTTTTCCAGCCAGGGGTTGTCGGTACACAGCGTGGCGACCTGCGCCAGCACCGTATCCACTGCCTCACCGGCTTCAAAAGCTTGCTGGCACTGGTGCAGGAACACAAACCCATGCACGTCGTCGCGGCTGCGTAAACCGCGAGACTCAGCGCAGAACTCGACTTTTTCATAGGTGTAGATGCCGAGATCTGCCAACACGAATTCCGACCAGTCCTGGTGCAGGTTGCCGAAGAACATCAGGCGCAGGCGATCACACAACTCCATGACCGTCAGGCTATACAGCACATCGTCCACGTCGGGGCACCACTGGGCAAAGCTGCGCGGTTCGCTAAATTGCGCGGCCAAGGGTTCAAGCCAATCGGCCTTGTTGCCCTTGGGTTGATCGATCCAGGGTTTGAAGGCGCCGAGCAGTTCACTTTTTTGCAGCAGAGCAAACAGGGTGGCAAACGGCAGCGGGCTTTGATCCTCTACCCATCCCAACTCCCGCAATGGCCCTGCCGCCGCATGAGGGCAACCGATTTCCAGGTAATGGAGCCTGGCAGCGCGAAAATGCACGCCCTTGCGCATCACCATCCGCACCAACAACGCCTGGGAGGCCTGGGGCAACCTGTCAAATTGCTGAATGAAATGCTGTTCGTGCGCGTCGAGCAAATCGGCATAGCGCTGCCCCAACCACACCAGCACTTGGCGGAAGTTATGCAGGTAATACAAGGGGTCTTCGAGGGGGTTGGCCATGGCGCAAAGCAATCAAATACTGGTTATGCATACAGAGTGCCGGGGCAAAGCGGTTGTTGCAATCAGTAATAGATAAATGGCGCCTGCAACTTTTTGCAAAAAAACAATCTGATGAGGGGGTTGATCAAGTAATATTTATGGCCGCGCAGCCAGACGCTGCGGGACTTTTCAGGGTTAAAGGTAAGGGTTATGAACATGAAGAATTTGGGTCTGCCACTGGTTGCACTCACTTTTCTGGTATTGGCCGGTTGCTCCACGCAAACCGTAGTGACCTTGCAGAATGGCACGCAATATTTGACCAAGGACACGCCTAACGCCAAGACGGCCGACGGCTTCTACGAGTTCACCGATATTGCCGGCAAGCGTATTCGTATAAAGGCCGATGATGTGGCCACCGTGCGTAAGGAAAAATGATCATCTAGCAACACCCCATCAAATGTGGGAGCTGGCTTGCCTGCGATAGCGATTTGTCAGTCACCGCATGGCTGTCTCGACCGCCGCCATCGCAGGCAAGCCAGCTCCCACACCGAATACGTTAGCTGATGACTATCCCCTCCCCCGACAGACTGCTCACCCCCACCAGCGTCACCGAATCCGTACCAAAGCTAATGACGGTATCCCCGCCCACCACCTTGGCGTGATCGCGGTAATCGGTGCTGCCCGCCACGTCGTTGAACACCAGCTTGTCCGTCGCCTGATAGCCAATCACCCGGTCATTGCCAAACTGCCCGCTGAACAAAAACGTGTTATGCCCGCTGCTGTCGCGGATCGTGTCATTGCCTTTGCCGCCTTCGATAAAGTCTACGCCCCTGCCGCCCTTGATCAGGTCGTCACCGTCGCTGCCGATGATGAAGGTACTGCCCTTGTGCGTCTCGGCATTGCGGTTGAGGTCTTGCACCCAGGTGGTGGCCCGTGCCGGGTCGGACAGGTTGGCGACGATCACCGTCGAGTCGCGGGTCATCTGCTCGTAGAAGCCCGAATCGAGGATGCGGGTCATGCCGTCGCCGTAACCGGTGGGCAAGTGCGAGACCCAGGTGGGCAGGTTGAGGATGGAAAACGGCAGCACATTCCACAGGGATGAGGCGTAATGGTCGTTGAAGCTGACGATGTTGTCGGTGCTCGACTCGTGGGGTTTGTCGTGCACGCCCAGGGACGACAGGTTGAATGACGAGCCATCCAGGGCGCGGAACACCGGGTCGTTTTCGTAGCCAACGTTAAGCACCTTGTCGCCGGCGCTTTGGGTCGGCGAAGCATAGGCCACGTAGTTGGAGTCCTTATAAAACCCTGACCAGGTGCTGTCGCTCAAATCGGCCATGCTGTTGACCGCCAGCCCCCCCAGGCTGTGGCCGCTGACCACGACGTCATTGCCGCTCAGGCCCTGGGCACTGGCATAGTCCGCCACGTTCTTGAGCAAGCCGCCAAAGGCTTCCCCCGCGTAGTTCTTGGCGTAATCCTTGGGCCCGAAGGCGGCGAGCAGGTCGCTGATCACATCGCCGATGGAATCGGTGATCACACTTTCCCGAGGCCCCGAAGTGCCGCGAAAACTGATGCCGATTTCCAGCAGCTTGCCAGCGTCATCGTACTTGCCCAGCACCTCGGCCTGCGCCGTGCCGTAGCCGAATTTTTCGCCAAAGAAGGTGCCGCGCGCATCGACCTTGCCGCTGTAGCCCAGGGTACTGGCGCTGATAGGCGTCCAGCCGGCTTTCTGCACCGCGTCGAGGGCGGCCTTTTCCGAGTCGGGGTTCCAGGGGATGCCAGGGATGACCCCTTGGGCGTTGCTGCCGCCAATCAGCGCGCTGACCAGCGTGGCGGGCAAGCCCAGGCCGAGGCCGTTGTTCTGGTAGCCGACGGCAAAGCCGTTATCCAGGTTGTGGTAGGAATACAGCGTGATCGCCATGGCATCGGCGAACAGCGCCTTGGAGTCCTCGGTACCGAGGTTTTTATAGTCAAAGATACCCATTGGTAGTGCCTCTCTGTTGTTGGATTTGTAGAGAAAGCCAAAACACCTGTTATCCGTTACCACCTGTAGGAGCGAGCTTGCTCGCGAAGGTCGTCAACGATGACGCGTTCTACCTGAAGGAACGCGGCGCACTTGAGTTTTTCGCGAGCAAGCTCGCTCCTACAGTGGTTTTTCAAAGCTTTAGAACGCCCAATCCAGGCTCAAGCCAACGCCGTGCACCTTCTCTTTGCTGGCCAGCAGGCCGTTGTAATCGAAGTTCACCCGCGCATCCTTACTCAAGGCCAGGCTGACCCGGGCCCCGACCAACGCCGCATCGCGCACCATCGGCGCACTTTCCACCGTGAACGACGGGCCGCCCGAGGCAAACGCCAGGTGCTGCTCCGAATCGGTGCTGCTCAGGTTGTGCTGCCAGCCCAGGGTGCCGGAGACTTCCAGTTGCTGATGGTCGTTGATATTGAAGGTCTTCAAGGCGCGCATACCCAGGGTGCTGAGCACCAGGTCACGGCTGTCGTCGCCACTTCTCAGCGCGGCGGCGTCGCCCTTCTCTTTGAAGCTGTCAGTTGCCAGGTGCACGTAGGCCAGGTTGGCGAACGGCTCCAGGGCCAGCGGTTGCAGGTTGATGCGGTACGCAGCTTCGGTGAACACCTGGGTGCTGTGGGCATCGACCTTGGCCTTTTGCTTGCCGCTGACGTCGCCGTATTGCAGGTCGCGTTTGACATCGGCGCGGTGCCAGCTGTAGGTCGCGCCGCCACTCAGGCGCCAGGCGCCGATTTCATGCCCGGCATAGGCGCCGAAATGGTAGCTGTCGACCGAAGCGCGGCTGTGGGTGCCGCTGCCCATGTTCAGCGACGTGTCGCTGTAGCCGGCCACCAGGCCAATGCGTGTGGCCTCATCGAGGGCGCCGTCCACACCGGCGAGCATGCCGCCGATGGAGGTGGTGTAGCCCGCGGTGTCGTTGCGGCTGTCGGTCTTGCCCCATGCGCCCAGTGCCTTGACCCACACGTTGCCACGGCTGTCGATGGCTTGGCTGGCAGCGCCCATTTCACCGTTGCGCAGGCGTTCGCCCACGGCTTCGCGCACGTAGCGGCTGTCATTGACCAGCGCGGTTTCCAGCGCCGGGTAAACCTCCCCGCTCAGTTGCTGGAACGCGCCCTGGGCCGAGGCGGCCGTGGGTGCCAGCAGCAAGCTTTCATACACACCGTTGCCCGCGCCCAATTGCTCGACGGCGGCGGCCACGGCGCGCTGGTTCGGCGTGGCGGCCACACTGGCGAAGCTGTTGGTGCGTGCCACATCCAACTGCACACCGTTGGCGGCGTAGTTCAAGGTGCCCCCGACAAACAGGTAGTTGGGCACCACTGCCGCGAAGCTGCCGGTGACGCCACCTGCCGCTTGCAGGATGTTGTACTGGCGGCCGATCAGGCTTTGGGCCTGGGTGGCACTCAACAAGGTCGGGCTGTTTTCCAGGGCCAGGGTCACGGTGCCGCCGTTGAGGGTGGCCGCGCCGCCGGCGACGATGCGATCGCTGCTGGTGGGCGACAGTTCTACCGCGTAGGTCGAGCCCGGTTCAAAGTTGACGTTGCCCGCCACGTTCAAGGTGCCGATGGAATTGCCCGGCGCCACGGTGCCGCCGCTGTTCGCGCTCAGCGAACCGATACGCCCCGAACCACCGACCACGCCGCTCTGGCTCACCGTGACGTCGGAGGTAACCGAACCATTGATCGCCAGCAAGCCCTGGTTGACCCGCGTCGGCCCGCTGTAGGTGTTGGCGCCGGTGAGCACCAAGGTACCGATGCCCTGCTTGGTCAGGCCGCCATGGCCCGAGATGTCGTTGCTCCACACATCCCGGCCGCAGTGCAGGTCATCGCACACACGCTGGGTGGGTTTGCCGGCATCCACCACCGCCCCGAGACCCGGCAACTCCGCGACGAACTGGCCGCTGCCGTAGGCACCGTCGATACGGAACTCGGCCGGGATATCTTCGGCGGTGATAAACATCCCTGGGCCGTTGACCGCCTTGCCCAGGTTGATCATGCCCCAGCCGTACAGCGAGTCGATGCCCGGCGCGCCGAGGTCGGTGGCGGTGGTCTTGAGCACAGTGGAGATCTGGTCACCGCTCATGTATTGGAAGCGTTCCATCAGCACCGCTGCGGCGCCTGCCACGTGGGGTGCGGCCATTGAAGTGCCGTTTTTGTTGGCCCAGTCGGTGGTGAGGTTGCTCAGGTCGGTACCGTTGATGATCGAACTGTAGATCTTGGTGCCGGGTGCCGACACGCAAAAGCTCGCCGCATAGCCACAACGCGAGGAGAAAGTACTGATCACATACGGATCGGGGCTTGCGGTATTCGGGTTCTGCTGCAGGGCCGCGACGGACAGCCAGTTAGGCGCGATCTCTGGCACAAAATACGCAAGGCCGGAAATCGCATCCGGGTTGTTGAGGTTGTAGTCATTGCCTGCGGCAAAGATGGTCAGCACACCGCTGCGGGCCGCGTCGATGGCGCCTTGGTACGCACCACCTGCGAGGGTGCCAAGGATCGGCCGGATGGTATTGAACTGCGCCTGGGCCTCATTGACGGTGAAGTTGGGGAACGCCGGATCACGACCCCCTTTGGCGTACTGATCACCGATGCCGATGCCCCAACTGTTGTTGATGATGCGTGCGCCACTGGCGACCAGCCCATCCCAACCGGCCTTGTACACGGCGCCATCGTTGCCAAGGATGATCCCGTCTTCCGGCCCCGGGTCGCCGTTTTCGGCGGTGAGGATCTGTGCGTTGAACGCCACGCCATGCATCGGCCCGCCATCGCGGTTACCGGCCGCAATGCCGCCGACGTGGGTGCCGTGGTTACCCAGTTTGCCGTTGGAGTCCTTGGACGGCGTGCCGTCGTAGCGGAACGCGTCGCCGGCCTTCACCGGGATATACGGGTCGGTGTATTGGCGAATGCCCTCGGTGACAATCGTCACCACCTTGTCAGGGCTGGCGAACTCCGGGTGCTGGGCGTACACCGGCTGGTCGAAGATCCCCAGCTTGACGCCCTTGCCGGTATAGCCAGCCGCATAGGCGGTGTCGGCGTGCACGGCGCCCAGGCCCCAGTCGGCCTTGAACTCATTGCTGCGCCAGCTGGCGGCGTCGCCCAGTTTGCCGGTTTCCACATAGGGTGCAGCCTGGGCGGTCCCCAGGCTTGCCAGGCAACACAACAACGCGCCATATGGCACGCAGCTCAGCGCCTTGAGCGGATAGCCCGGGCCTGTGTGGATGGCGGTAGTTAACCCTGACTTGCGTTTTTTCACGGTGACCTTCCTTAGTTTTCTTATTGCACGTGTGTAAATCACTTACTCCAGAACAACGCCGCTTCAATGTAGGAGCGAGCTTGCTCGCGAAAAACGTCAACGATAACGCGGGCTTCCTGTATCAACGCGGCGCCTGTGAGTTCTTCGCGAGCAAGCTCGCGCCTACAAGTTCGCGGGTGTGCTTAGAACTGCCAGTTCAGGCTCAAGCCCACGCCCTGGGTTTTCGCGCGCCCACCCAGTTGGCCGTTGTAATCCAGGTTGACCCGTGTCGATGCATTCAGCGCCAGGCTGGCCTGCACGCCCACCAAGGCAGCGTCGCGCAGCAATGGCGCACTGCGCACGGCAAATGAAGGGCCGCCTGCGACAAACGCCAGGTGTTCTTCGGACTCCACCGCCGTCAGGCTGTGTTGCCAGCCCAACGAACCGGACAGGTCCAGTTGCTGGTGGTCATTGAGAGCCAGGGTTTTCAGGGCACGTACGCCAAGGGTGCTGAGCACCGCGTCACGCCGGTCGCTACCGCGCTCCAGGGCCGCGGCATCGCCTTTTTCGTGGAAGGACTCGCTGTTCAGATGCACGTAAGCCAGGTTGGCGAACGGCTCCAGGGCAACCGCTTGCAGGCGGATGCGGTACGCAGCTTCGGTGAAGACTTGCGCCGTGGTCGCGTCCAGCTTGGTTTTTTGCTTGCCGCTGACATCACCCCATTGCAGGTCGCGCTTCACATCGCCGCGATGCCAGCTGTAGGCACCGCCGACGCTCAGGCGCCAGTCACCCAGCTCGCGCCCGGCGTACGCGCCAAAGTGGTAGCTGTCGATGGACGCCGATGAATGGGTACCGCTGCCCATGTTCAAGGAGCTGTCGCTGTAACCGGCGACCACACCCACGCGGGTCTGCTCATCCAGCGCGCCATCCACGCCCGCCAACAGGCCACCGATGGAGGTGGTGGACCCCGCCGTTTCAGTGCGGCTATCGGTCTTGCCCCAGGCGCCCAGTGCTTTGAACCACAGGTTGCTTTCACCGGCCACTGGCACATGGCGCAGGCGCTCGCCCACGGCATTGCGCAGTTGCAGGCTGTCGTTGATCAGCATCGCACCCACCGCCGGGTAGATTTCCCCGGACAGTTGCTGCAAGCCCTGCTGGGCCACGGCAACCGATTGCGACTGCAGCAGGCTTTCATACACCGGGTTGCCGGCGCCCAATTGCTCGGCGGCGGCTGCGACGTTGCGCTGGTTGCGGGTGGCGCCGACGCTGGCGAAGCTGGCGTCGTTGCGCCCCACGTTCAGTTGCACGGCATTGGCGGCGTAGTCCAGGGTGCCACCGAGGAACAGGTAGTTGGGCAGCACTTGCCCGAACTGGCCCTGAATGCCGCCCGCCGCCTCGAGAATCGAGTACTGCCGGCCAATCAGGCTTTGGGCCTCGCTCTGGCTGAGCAAGGTGGGGCTGTTTTCCAGCGCCAGCGTGACGGTGCCGCCGCCCAGAATCGCCTGGCCACCGGCGACAATGCGGTCGCTGCTGGTGGGCGTCAGTTCCACGGCATAGGTCGAGCCGGCGCCGAGGTTTACATCCCCCGCCACCTGCAATGTACCCACCGAATTGCCTGGCGCCACACGGCCGCCACTGTTTACCGACAACGCGGCGATACGTCCGGAACCACCCAGGGTGCCGCTGTCATTGACCGTCACCGCCGAAGTCAGCGAGCCATTGACGGCCAACAGACCGCCGTTGACCAGGGTCGTACCGCGATAGGTGCTGTCGCCGCTGAGCACCAGGCTGCCTGCACCGGCCTTGATCAGGCTGCCCTCGTACACGCGGTTGGCGGCGGCCTGGTCGCGGGCATTGCCGATGGCGTAGTCGGTCTGGTCCTGCTGGCTGGCAGTGGCGCCCACGCCGTTTTGCCAGCCCTTGTCGATCAGGGTTTGCTGCCAGGCCGTGTGCTCGGCGCGGTCCTCGGCCTGGCGCTGAAGTAGCGCCTGGTCGGAGATGCCGTTGCTCCACACGTCACCCTGACCGGCGGCCAGGTTGACCTCCATGGGCCCGAGCAATTGCCCTGGGCCGTGCATCGCCCGGCCCAGGTCAGGCACGCCCCAGCCGACGATGGCGTTAGGCGCCTGGGTGATCGAGCCGTCGAGCTGGGTGGCGGTGGTCAGCAGCACCTGCAAGGCTTGCTCGTTGGTCATGTAGGGATAACGTTCCATCACCAGCGCCAACGCGCCAGTGGCATGGGGCGCCGACATCGAGGTGCCGGACTTGACCCCATAGCCGCCGTCGGGAATGGTGCTGTTGATCAGCGCGCCAGGGGTAGAAATACACCAGTACTTGGCGACGCCGCATTTGTTGTATTTCTGGTTATTGGCTTTATCCAGCCCGGACACGGCCAGCCAGTGGCCTTCCAGTTCCGGTTGAAAATACGGCAAGGCCGAGCGCACGCTGGCGTTGGCATAGCCGCTGTTGCCGGCGCTGAACACGTTGATCACACCGGCCTTGGCCACGTCCGCGGCCGCGTCCAGCCAGGTGCCACGGTTGTAATGCTGGGCGTACGCCGCATGCATGTTGTCCAGGGTCTGGTAGCTGACGTCCTTGGGCTGGCTGCCCCAGCTGTTGTTGATGGCGCGCACGCCGGAATCCACCAGGGCGGTGTACACGGTCTTGAAGTATTTGGGGTCTGGCGTGGGGCCGAACAGGAAGCTGTCGTTGGCGTTGGTGTTGCCCACATAGACTTGCGCGTTGTACGCAACGCCATGCATGCCCACGCCGTCGCGGGCGGCGCCCATGGTGCCGGTGACGTGGGTGCCGTGGGAATCGTTGTTCGGGTTGAGCGCGCCGGTGGTGCTGAAGGCGCTGCCATCGACATAGGTGCCCGTGGCGGTGACCGGGTGGAAACGGTCTTTGGCGGCTTCGGGGTGATTGGCATCGAACCCTGAGTCCAGCGCGCCGATTTTCACGCCCTGGCCGCTGATCCCGGCGGCGTAGGCTTCATCGGCTTTCATGCGGCCCAGGCCCCAGTCGCTCTGGTACTCGGCCGAGCGCCAACTGGCAGGGTTACCCGGCTGGCCGGTTTCGGTGTATTGCGCCTGTGCCGCAACGGACAGCAGCAGCAAAGAACCTGCGGTGAAGGGTTTGAAACGCGGTGAATCGGTGATCATGTGCACACTCCCTATTATTGTTATTCCCCCTGTAGGAGCGAGCTTGCTCGCGAAGAACTCACTGGCACCGCGTATAGCCAGGATGTCCACGTCATCGTTGACGTTTTTCGCGAGCAAGCTCGCTCCTACAGTTTTCCATCTGGGCCGAAGGCTTCGTCCACTTTGGCCAAGTCGGTGTCACGCAAGTTGCCCGCGTAGTAGTGCAATTTGGTCCAGGCCATCAAGTAGTCATAACGCGCCTGGGCCAGGTCGCGGCGGGTGCTGTACAGCTGCTGTTCGGCGTTCAAGGCGTCGAGGTTGACGCGCTCGCCGCCCAGAATGCTTTGCTTGGTCGACACCACCAGCGCCTCGGCGGATGCCAGCGCTTTCTGATAGGCGCGCAACTTGCTCACGCCTGACAGGCACGCACTGAACTGGCGACGCAGCTCGATCAGGGTTTCGCGGGTCTTGCCTTCCAGCTCGTACTCCGCCTGCTCCATGGCGCGGCTGGCCTGGCGGGTGGAGGCCGAGATACCGCCACCGGCATACAGCGGCATGCTCACTTCGACGCCGATGGTGTTGGTGTCGTAGCGCTGGTTATAGGTGTTGCCGCTGTCGGACTCCTGCTTGCGCGAGGTGGCATACGCGGTGATGCGCGGCAAATGCCCGGCGCGGTTGCGTTCCACTTCATAACGCGCCACTTCCAGGGACTGGCGCTGCGAAGCCAGCACCGGGTTGTTGGTCAGCGCCAACTCATGCCAGGTGTCGTAGTTGGCCGGGGTCAGGGTGAACGCGGCAAAGCTCTGGTTCAGCGGTGCCAGGTCGTTGATGTTGACACTTTGCACACCGATCAATGCGCCCAGTTCCCGGAGCGAGGCGTCCTGCTCATCCAGGGCCTGGATCTCTTCGGCGGTGGCCAGCTCATAGCGCGACTCGGCTTCAAGGATATCGGTGCGGGTGCCCTCGCCTTGCTGGAACAGATGGCGGTTCTGCTGGAACTGTTGCTCGAAGGCCTTCTTCTTGGCCCTGGCGATGTCGATCTGGTCCTGGGCAAACAGCGCCTGGGTGTAATAGCTCAACACCCGCACCAGCAACGCCTGGCTCTTGTCGCGAAAGCTTTCATCGGCGAACAGCGCCTGGGCCACGCCCTTGCGGTAGTTGGCATAGGCTTCGTAGTCGAACAACGGCTGTTGCAGGCTGAAGGTCGAGCCGTAGCTGTTGTAGTTGCGGTCGTCGCGGTAACTGCCGCCGCGCCCGTCAGGCAGGTGCGCTTCGGAGTTGTTGCGGCCCTTGTTGTAGTTGTAGGACAGCCGCGGCAGCAAGCCGGCGCGGCCAATGGTGCGGTTTTCCAGGCCGGCGTCGCGTTCCTTGATGGCGCCGAGGAACACTGGGTCGTTGCGCAGCGCCTGCTCGTACACATCAAAGGGCCCCATGGCCGCCTGGGCACTGCCACACACCAGTAACAGCGAAATGAACACTGGCTTCATGCTCATTCCTCGGTCAACGCAGAGCCGGCGCGGTCCAGCAGCGGCTTGAACAGGTAGTTGAGCAAGGAACGCTCGCCGGTGCGCACGAACATCTCGGCGGGCATGCCGGGCTTGATCACCAGGCCGTTGAGTTTTTCCATCGCCGCCTCGCTGACGCTGGTGCGCAGCACGTAATACGGCGCCCCGGTTTTTTCATCGAGCATCTGGTCGGCGGAGATCAGGCTGACTTCGCCCGGCACCCGTGGCGTGCGGCTTTGGTTGAAGGCGGTGAAGAGGATATCGACCGGCAAGTGCGTGCCGACCTTGTCCACCAGATGCACGGGCAAATGCCCTTCTACTTCCAGGCGTGTGCCCTGGGGCACGATCTCCAGCAGGGTTTCACCGGCTCGCACGACGGCGCCCTCGGTGTGCACGCTGAGGTTGACGGCGATACCATCGGCCGGCGCGTTGATTTCGCTGTGCTGCAGGTTGAAGCCGGCGGAGGTCAGTTGCTGCTCCAGGGTCAGGCTGCGCAGTTGCGCGTCGGCCAGTTGGCTGCGCACCTCTTTTTGATATTCCTCGCTGTGCTGCTGGAGTTTGAGCCGCGATTCGACAATGCCCTGCTCTATCCGGCCGCTTTCACCGGCGTTTTGCGCCAGGTCCTGCTGTACCTGGGACAACTGGCGCTGGTAGTCCATCAGCCGGTTGCGCGGGATGTAGCCGTTGTCGGCCAAGGGTTGCAGGTTGCTCAGTTGCGCGCGCAGGGATTGAGCCTGGGCGGTCAGGTCGCTGCGCGCACGGCGCATGCCGCTCAACTGTGACGTGGCGCCTTCGATGCTGGCGCGGATCCCGGCTTGTTCGCGGGCAAACGCGTCGCGACGGCTGCTGAACAGTTGGCGCTGGCCTTCCAGCACCAGCATCAGGGCTGGATCGGGATTGGCGCTCAGTTCTGCGGGAAAGGTGATGCTGGAGAGGTTGTCACGCTCGCTCTGCCAACGCGCCACGCTGGCCCAGGCCATGCGGTACTGGGCTTGCAGCGATTGCACATCGGCCTGGTTCTGGGTCTGGTCGAGACGAAACAGTGGCTGGCCTTGTTTGACCAGTTCGCCCTCTTTCACCAGGATGCGGCTGACCACGCCGGGGCTGAAGGTTTGTACCGCCTTGCGCTTACCCGACACCACCACGGTGCCTTGGACCGGGATGCCTTGGTCCAACGGTGCGAGGCTGGCCCAGAGGAAAAACCCGCCGGCACCGACAATGGTCATCACCCAGCCCATTTTTACGAAAAAGCCGGCATCGCGTTCTTTGATTTGAGGTTCAACGGTAAGGCTGCTCATGCGCCTGGATTCCTTCCGGCCTGGTACTGACGACTGAAACTGACACCGGTTTTTTCTTTCGGCGCTTCCTGCTGCCCGGACAATGCGCGCAGCACCTCCTGGCTGGGCCCGAACGCTTGCAGTTGGCCTTCGCCGAGCACCAGCAATTTGTCGGCCTGGGCCAGTGCCGAGGAGCGATGGGTGACCAGCACGACGCTGCTGCCCTGGGCCTTCATCTGCACGATGGCGCTAGCCAATGCGGCTTCGCCGACGGTGTCGAGGTTGGAGTTGGGTTCGTCCAGCACGATCAGGCGCGGCCCGCCGTACAGGGCGCGGGCCAGGGCGACCCGTTGTTTCTGGCCGCCGGACAAGCCACCGCCGTTGTCGCCCAGCACGGTGTCGTAGCCTTGTGGCAGGCGCAGGATCAATTCATGCACACCGGCCTGTTGCGCGGCCTTGACCACCAGCTCCGGGTCGGCTTCGCGAAAGCGCGCGATGTTGTCGGCGATGCTGCCGCTGAACAGCTCGATGTCCTGGGGCAAATAACCGATATGCGGGCCGAGGTCGTCGCGGTTCCAGCGGTGAATATCCGCGCCGTCCAGGCGCACGGTACCGGCCAGAGCCGGCCACACGCCCACCAGCACGCGGGCCAGGGTGGATTTGCCGGAGCCCGACGCGCCGAGCACGCCCAGCACTTCACCGGCGGCCAGGTTGAAGCTGACCTGGTGCAGGGTGGCCATGCGTCGCCCCGGTGGGCCGGCGCTGACCTGCTCGAAACTGACCTGGCCGTGGGGCGCCGGCAAGGCCATGTGCTCCACCTCTGGCGGGAATTCGCGCAGCAGCTCGTCGAGGCGCTGGTAGGCCAGCTTGGCCGAGCTCCATTGCTTCCACACCGCAATCAATTGGTCGATGGGGCTGAGTACGCGGCCCATCAAGATGGAGCCTGCGATCATCATCCCGGCGGTCATGTCGCCCTTGATCACCAGGTAGGCGCCCAGGCCCAGCACCAAGGATTGCAGGCACAGGCGCAGGGATTTGCTTAAGGAGGTGATGATCGAACCGGTGTCGCTGGCCTGGTTCTGCAAGCCCAGGAACTGCGAATGCACGCCAAACCAGCGTTGGCGCAGCGCGCCGAGCATGCCCATGGCCTGGATGGTTTCGGCGTTGTGCAAATGGCTGGTGGCCAGTTGGGTGGACTGCTGCGAATAACCGCTGGCCTCGCCCAACGGCTTTTTGGTCAGGTATTCATTCAGGCACGCCAAGCCAATCAACAGCACCGCGCCCGCCGTGGCCAGTACGCCGAGCCACACGTTGAACAGGAAAATCACGAACAGGTAGATCGGGAACCACGGCGCATCGAAAAACGCGAACAGCGCCGGCCCCGTGATGAATTGGCGCAGAGCGGTCAGGTCGCCCAAGGATTGCCCGGCATGCCCCTGGCCGCGCTGCAGGTTGCGCTCGAACGCGGCTTTGTACACGCGCAAGTTGAACCGTCGCTCCAACTGGCTGCCAATGCGGATCACGATAAAGCTGCGCACCACTTCCAGCAGGCCGATAAACGCAAAGAAGCCCACGACCATCAGCGTCAACATCACCAGGGTGGTTTCATTCTGGGAGGACAACACACGGTCATACACTTGCAGCATGTAAATCGAGGGCACCAGCATTAATAGGTTAATCAATGCCGTGAAACAGCCAACGCTGATCAAAATACTCTTGTACTCACCCAGCGCCCTGAATAAGGGCGCCACCCCATGGGACTTCGCCATATTAATTGTTTTTCCTTGCAGCGAATTACGCAAAAGGGTCACCCCTACCCAGTAGGGTACGGCCCCCTAACAAATCGAGTTATATGCTTATAACTTTTAATTAAGGTTTACGTTGCAACGTTACAACTTCGCCAGCTTTAGTGCGGGCTTGATAGTCACCCTCTTTCTGGCGATTCAAATGAGTGATCCCTGAGCCTTCAGCGTTAAACAGCCAGATACCATCCGGCGTGGGTGACCATGTCTGCGGCTTGTCGCCCAGCCACTGCTCGGCACAAGCGATATCGCCCCCAAGGGCGTTGGCTTGCTCCACTAACTTCAGCACGCACACCTGATCCTGCTGCTTCAGCTCCCACTGCCCGGCAAGCTGCGCGGAGGTGGGTAATACAAGACTGCTAGCCATTGCGTGGGCTCCTGCCGACACGAACAACACCTGCACAACACAGGCGATCAAAGGGGAAAAACGTGGCATATCCAACTCCAGCCAGGAGCGCGGCGCCGAAGCGCCGCGCGCTTTACATCAGGCTACGATGTCACTGGCAGCGGCCTGGCCAACGGTGGTGACGAGGAAATCCGCCACGCCGTGCCCGGAAAAGTCCACGGCCAAGGTGCCCAGGTTGGTACCCGAGGCATAGCTCAGTACAGCATCGCCGGCATGCCCGGTAAAGGCGTTGACGAAGGTCACGCCCGCCCCCTTGGTGATACCAGACAGGTCGATCTTGTCCGAACCGGACGTGAAGTCGAAGATCTTGTCCGCAGCCCCTGGCTTGGAGTCGGAACTGGCACCGTACACGAATGTATCGCTGCCCGCGCCGCCCCACAGTTGGTCCGCACCGCCGCCGCCGTAGATGAGGTCGTTGCCGGCCCCGCCCTTGATGGTGTTGGCGACTTGGTTACCAATAATCAGGTCGTTGCCCGCGCCGCCGAACGCGTTCTCGATGGTGACGCCCTTGGCGATGGACACGTTGCCCACCAGGCCGCCCACATCAGAGAACGAGGTGGCCGTGAGGTTGATCTTCTGGTTCTGGGTGAAACCGGAGAAGTCCAGGGTGTCGTTGCCGCCACCGTCCCATACCGAGAACACCAGCTTGTCGGCATTGGACGTGGCGCTAAGGAAATCACGCCCGGTGTTGGAGTTGAACCCGTAGGTGGTGTCCGTGGCGCGGGTGTTGAAGTTGGCACCGTAGAGCTTCTGGATCGCGGCGATGTCATCGATCAGCGGGCCGGAAGCGTAAGCCTCGACGCCGCCTTTGCTGAAGTTCTGGTTGGTGTTGCTCTCGCTCCAGTAACTCATGAGGCTATAACCACGCGTGTCCTGTCCATAGGTGGCGTCGTTATAGGTCGGGTTGCCGTTCCCGGCGTTGTAGTCGCCAGGGTGAGCCAGGCCCAGGGTGTGGCCGATTTCGTGGGTCAGGGTCTGCCGGCCATAGTTGTTCAGGTCCGGGGTCTTGTTCGGCGTGTAGCTGTTGTTGGTCAGGTACCACGAAGTGCCGTCGTAGCCTGCACCGGTACCGGGCAGGTAAGCGAAGGCCGCGGCGCCGTCCTGGCCGCTGCTGTAGTTGCCGAAGGTCATGTGGCCGTCACCGCCGGAAGCCTTTTCGGTAAAGGTCACGTTGGCAACATCCGCCCAGGATTGCATGGCCAGTGCGGCCTGTGCTTTCTGCTGGGTGTTGAATTGGCTGAACCCCGAGATGCCATGTTTGTTCATGGTGCTCTGGGTAGCCGAGGTGAGGAAGGTGTAGGTCAGATCGATCTTGCCGTTGCCATCAAAGTCCCGGTACGCAGCACCATCCCGCAGCAGCTGGGTCGCTGCCTGGTCTACGGTGTAGGACGGTTTGCCATTGACCGTGAGGTTGCCGCCACGGTCATACAAATGGCTGAAGCTATCGATTTGCGAGTAAGCAGTGCTGGCTTGCGCGGCAGATACAATAGCTTTGTCTTTTACTTTTGACATAAACGTACTTCCTTGTTTGCAAGTGCATCAGTCTTTGTTCGATAGGAACCTCGCGGGCGAGGATAGTCCTATCACTCACCTCTTTTGAAGGCGTAAGAAAACTGACACAACTTGAAATCTTTCGTCTACATCTATTTCCATCGCACAATTGTGACGCAGGTTCAAGTTGCAGAAGTCCCACGCAGTGTTTATTGGGGGCCGTTGCGTTTGCGTGGCCGAATCGGCGCACAGCACTATTTAAATATTAAATACAAGTAAAGCCACTCTAAGTGAGCGGCCCACTTGATTAATGGATCCAATATATTGTCACGGTGTCATTAGCAACATTAAAGAGCCACTATCGGCACTATTAAAGTGCGCTGTCCCCCATTACCGGGACATACTCCAGCCACACTGTTTCAACGCCGCCAAGAGGGTTTCGCCAGCCAGGCCCGGCACCTTGACGCCGTCCTGGGTGGTCATGTCTTCACCCGCCAGAATGGCGTTGATGATCGCCTCCTCCACCGCCTCTGCCGCCGCGCTGAACAGCGGCGAAATATGATCATTGTTGACCATCTGCAAGCCGGTGCTGAGCGGCAGGTCCTTGCGCCCATAGTCGGCCGGTGGCAAATCCTGATTACCGGTGGCAAACGCCAGGAACAGGTCACCACTGGAATCCTCGGTGCCGCCACCGGTGCGCGCGATGCCGATGGACGCACGCTGTGCCAGGCGCTGGCACTGGTGGGGCAGCAAGGGGGCGTCCGTGGCGATGATCACCACGATGGAGCCCATGCCGGGGGTACCTTGCTCGGCAAAGGGCGAAGCAATGTCCATCAAATGACGGCCCACCGGGTAGCCATCGACCCGCAGCTCCTGGCGCTTGCCATGGTTGGCCTGCACCAGTACGCCGACGGTCCAGCCGCCCTGCTCCGCTGGCAACCGCCGTGACGCGGTGCCGATGCCGCCCTTGAACTCATGACAAATCATGCCGGTGCCACCGCCCACCGCGCCTTCCTGCACCGGCCCGCTTTCAGCCTGCTCCAGGGCCTGGCGCACATGCTCTGGGCGCACGTGCTGGCCCCAGATATCGTTGAGCAGTCCATCGTAGGTTTCCATGACCACCGGCATGCACCAGTACACCGCAGGGTCCGCCAGGCGCTCGTGCTCCAGGGCGATCAGGCTGTCGCGCACCACCCCGATACTGTGGGTGTTGGTAATGGCCATCGGCGTGGTCAACAGCCCCGCCTCGCGGATCCACTCAAGCCCCGTGGCGTCGCCATTGCCGTTGAGCACGTGGTAGCCGGCAAAACACGGTTGATGCCGCGCTTCCCCGGCACGCGGCTGGATCAGCGTAACGCCGGTGCGCACCTGCTTGCCGTCGACCTGCGCCTTGAGCGTGGCATGGCCGACGCGAACCCCGGGAACATCGGTGATGGCATTCAATTCGCCGGGCATGCCCAGCCCCAACGTGATGCCCAATTGACGTGCACGCATACCCACTCCTTACAGTTTCTGAAACGCCGGACTCAACCGGCCACTGATGCAATACAAAATAACCGACAGGGCCAGCAAGCCGATGATGATCATGATGTCGCGTACCGACGCCTCCAGGATCAAGGTCACTAGCAGGTAACCGGCACCGAGCACCGCCAGCAATGCCGGCAGCGGCCATAACGGCATGCGATAGGGATGCTCGCGATCCCGCAGCAGCACCCGGCTCATCAGCGCGCTGAGCGCCACCACCAGGTACACCAGCATGATCAGCAACACGCTGAACGAGGTCAGGTCGGCCAGGTTGGAGCTGAAGCTCAACAGCGCCGAAGGGATCGCCAGAAACAGCGTCGCCAGCCACGGTGAGTCCCAGCGCGGGTGGATACGCGTGAACAGCTTGTTGATACTCGGCGTCCACAGCGCATCGCGACCGCTGCTGAACACCACCCGGCCAATCTGGATCACGATGGCGACGATCGCGTTGAACACCGACAGGAAAATCCCGGCGCTCACCAACCGCGACAGGGTTTCATTGCCATGGCTGGTCAACAGGTAGCCGATCGGGTCGGGGCTGCTGATCATCTCGCTCAGGGACGGCGCGCCGATCAACAGTGCGGTGATCGGCACCAACTCAATCACCACCACCAACCCCAGGGACCAGAGCACCGCCTTGTGCACGCCCTTGCCGCCGCACTTCATGTCTTCGGCCAGCAACACCGCCGGGCCGTAGCCGTTGAACGAGAACAGGCCGATACCGACGGCGCCGATCACCAAGGCCCAGGGTGCCAGGTGCAACACGCCGTTTTCGACGATCTGGGGCTGCAACAACACACTGGCCGGCTGCACCGGGTTACCGAAGCCGATCACCACAATCACCAGCAACGCCGCCACTTCCAACAGCAGGCAAGTGCCGGTAATCCAGGCGTTGAGCTTGATATTGAGGATGCCCAGGGCGTAGCTGCACACCACGATCACCAGGGCGACCGTTTGCGCGTCGAACTGGGTGCCCAGGGCGTTATTCAGATAGGTCGCCGCACCGGTGGCCAATACCGGCGGGATAAACAGCAACATCACCAGCACCGTCAGGAAGGTGGCGTAACCAGCCATGCCGCCAAATACGCGCTTGGCATACACGTACTCGCCACCAGCGCTGTTATGGGCGCGGCCGAGTTCGGCGTAACAGAAGGCGAACATCAACGCGAGTAACGCCGCCATCACAAACGCGAGGAACACGCCACTGCCCGCCTGCTGGATGGCAAACGGGGCGATCACAAAGACGGAACTGGCCGGCGTTACCGCTGAAACGGTAATGGCCACGACATCAAAGACGCTCAGGGTGGGCTTGAGCACGCCATCGGGCGCGGGGGTAGCACTCATATCGTTATCCTCTGTCGTTGTTTTTGGTGTGAGGCAGAAACGAAAAATGATTTTTCCTCGGGATATGCTTCCCATTGGACAGTGACGACGTTATCGGCTGGCGGGCCTGTCGGCCAATTCCCCTATTGGCGTACTCCCCTTGACGGTGCCCGCCAGAAGCCTAACCCTTGACCGATCATTTTAGGGTGGGGATGGTTGGATGAGCCTGTTCCGGGAAGTGGGTATGCATGCGGGGTTGGGCCGCACCTTGTCTCAGATCGGCACCGAGCGGTTCTGGAAGCAACTGGTACTGCTTTTGCACCAATGTTTGCCCTTCGATAATGCCCTGGCGATTTTCTATCCGCTGGATGGCCCGCCTCAGGCATTGGAAGAGTACGACGCCCAACCCAGCAGCAAACCGGCATCGATGCTGGTGTACCTCAACGGCCTGTACTTGCTCGACCCGTTCTACCAGGCCTGCCGCGAGCACTATGCCAGCGGCGTATACCGCCTGGAGGAAGTGGCGCCGGACCATTTTCGCCAAAGTGAGTACTTCCTCAATTATTTCCACGACAACGTGCTGGAAGACGAAGTGCAATTGATCCTGCAATTGCCTGGCGCCGGTACCTTGTCGTTGTCACTGGGCATGCAGCGGCGCTTCAGCTTTGAAGAAACCGGGCTGTTGACCACGCTGTCGGCCTGGGTGTTGCCGCTCATGCAGCAGCATTGGCAGCAAAGCACCCAGCGGGCACCGGCCATGGACAGCCAGATTCGCGATGCGCTGAGTCATTTCGGCAGCGGTGTGCTGTCGGACCGCGAGCTGGAAATCGCCCGCCTGGTGTTGCGTGGGTTCTCCTCCAAGGCCATGGCCGAACGCCTGAAGATCTCACCGGACACGGTAAAAGTGCACCGCAGGCATTTGTACGCCAAGCTGGACATCTCGTCGCAGCCGGAGTTGTTTTCCCTATTCATTCAGTCGTTGGGCCATGACCTGGAGAATCCATAGGCTTAATCCGAATGAAAGAAATTAATATGCTGCGGCAATAAATTTACGCCATCAACGCGTACAGAAAAGTTCGGCCCTTCAGGGGTGACCTTGATATTCAAAGTACTCACGCCAAACTCATGGGTCAGTTGCACATCCCCCACGTCCACGGGCGGGCCAGATTGAATATTAATGGCTGAGATGTTGTTGTCTTTTAATACTCCGGACACATCGATTTCATCCTCCTTGGGGTTGAAATTCAAGAGAGTGTCTGGATCATCGCTAAGCGAGTCGGTGCTTTTTTCATATTTGAATATATTCTCACCTTGGCGCCCCACCAACTGGTCGGCACCACCGCCACCGATGAGCACCGAGGGCTCGCCCCGCTTGGCTTCCAGGCGCTCCCGCTGGTCTGTGCCACGCAAGGTCGGCGGGCTGTTTTCCGGATGGGTCCACGTGCCGCCAGTGGGAAGGCTTTCTATTGAGGACATATAAGTCACCTGTCAGATAATGAGTGTATGTGAAAGTGTTACGCGTTGCGGATCGAAATCTCTCACGCAGGCAATAACACTTTCCACTCTAAATAATTGACATCAAATGTCTTAACTATGACGTGATTATTTATCTCACCCGTACCAATGACTTATCGCCCTTCACGCCAGCGCTGTTTTGTCATTAATCATCGTCCCGTGCGAATGGTGTTCCAAACCCGAGTACGCACCCGGTCGATATTCAACGGCATGGCTTCCAGTGCAAATAACTTGCCCATCATTTCCGCGCTTGGATACACCTTGGTATCGGCCTTGATTGCCGGATCTACCAGGCTGTCGGCCGCCGCGTTGCCGTTAGCGTAGTGCACGTAGTTGGTGATACTCGCCATCACGTCGGGGCGCAGCAGGTAGTTCATGAAGGCATAGCCGGCTTTTTCGTTCGGTGCGTCGACGGGCATAGCCACCATGTCGAACCAGATTGCCGCGCCTTCCTTGGGAATGTTGTAGCCGATATTCACGCCGTTCTTGGCTTCCTTGGCGCGGCTTTCGGCCTGCAGGATGTCGCCGGAGAAACCGACGGCCACGCAGATATCGCCGTTGGCCAGGTCGGCGGTGTATTTCGAGGAATGGAAATACGCCACGTAAGGTCGCACTTTCATCAGCAGGGCTTCGGCCTTTTTGTAGTCCTCGGCTTTTTTGCTGTGGTGCGGCAAGCCCAGGTAATTCAGCGCGGCAGGCAGCAGTTCGGGGCCGTTATCGAGGATGGCGACCCCACATTTTTGCAGCTTGGCCATGTTTTCCGGTTTGAAGATCAAGTCCCAGGAATCCACCGGGGCGTTGTCGCCGAGTACCGCCTTGACCTTGTCGATGTTGTAGCCAATGCCAGTGCTGCCCCACAGGTACGGGAAGCCGTGGGCGTTACCAGGGTCGTTGTTTTCCAGGGCCTTGAGCAGCACCGGGTTGAGGTTTTTCCAGTTGGGCAACTGGCTCTTGTCGAGCTTTTTAAGGGCGCCGCCCTGGATCTGCCGCGCCATGAAATGGTTGGAGGGGAACACCACGTCGTAGCCTGATTTACCGGTCATCAGCTTGCCGTCGAGGGTCTCGTTGCTGTCGTACACGTCATAGGTGAAACCGATGCCGGTGTCTTTCTGGAAGTTCTTGGTGGTATCCGGTGCAATGTAGTCCGACCAGTTATAGATCTTCACGGTTTCGGCGGCCTGGCTGATAGAGGCCACCAACATCAAGGGCAACAGGGCAATGGCTTTCATGGTTCGATTTCCTGGCGGTTTTAGGGCTGTTTTTATGGCAGGCGATCAAGGATCAAAGCGTTACAGAATCAGGACATAGGTCTTGCGCACGGTTTCCTGGATATCCCAGATACCCGTGCTATTGGCTGGCAACATCAGTGCGTCACCGGCTTGTATGTGCAGGGTTTCTCCGTTGTCGGGCGTGAAGGTGCAGCGCCCTTGGATGAAATGGCAAAACTCCTGGGATGTGATCTGCCGACGCCAGCGCCCCGGCGTACAGGCCCAGATACCGGTCTCGACGCCGTCGTTGCGCTCCACGCTCAGGGTCGAGGCCACGGCGATGGGCTCGCCCAGGGGCGCCGCCACCGGTGATGAATCCGGCAGAGGGGTGTTCAGCGTGTCTTTGAATTGGGTGATGCTCATGGGTTTTCCCCTGTGGGTGGAACGACTTAGTGCATGAAACCTTCCATGAAACCGGCAATGCCGGTCGCCAGCTTGCGACGCCAGGGCGCAGTATTGGGGTTGGCCAAGACTTGGTCTTCATGGACAAAACTGCGAATGATCGCGTTGTAGCCCAGCCAGCGGCACGGCTCCGGCTCCCAGGGTTTGAGTGCTTTGAGGCCACCTTCGCGAATAACCCAAGGTTGTTGAGTCAGCAAGGTGTCGCGCCCCAGGATCAAATCGGCCAGGGTACGACCGCCGAGGTTGGTGGCGCCCACGCCCTCCCCGCCATAGCCGCCGGACAGTGCGACGCCGGTGTTGTGGTCACAGAGCATGTGCGGTCGAAAACGGCGCGACATGCCGAGGTTGCCGCCCCAGGAGTGGGTGATCCTGGCCTTCTTCAGCTGTGGGAACAGTTCGCCAAACAGGTAGCGACGCAACTCCACTTCACTGTCCGTCAGGTCGAAGTTGTGCCGTAACTGTCCCGCAAATTGATAGCCACCACGTGCTCCGAATACCAGGCGATTGTCGGCCGTACGCTGGCCGTAGGTGACTTGACGGCTGCTCTCGCCAAAAGCCTGGCCTTGGCTGAGCCCGATGTCTGCCCAGGTGCTGGCCGGCAGCGGTTCGGTGGCGACGATTAAACTCTGCACCGGTAACTGGTAGCGGCCCAACGGCGGCAAGGTGTTGGCGTAACCCTCGACAGCAGGCACCACCCAGGCGGCGCGCACGCTGGCCTTGGCGGTGCGCAGGCTGCCGGACTGCCAATGGGTCACGGGGCTGTTCTCGTAGATGGCTACACCCAGGTTCTCAACGGCCCGCGCCAGGCCACGCACCAGTTTCGCCGGGTTGATGGTCGCGACGTGAGGGGCATAGATGCCGCCATAAGGCTTGGCAATGCGGACCTGCTCGGCCAACTGCTGCGGGCTGAGCCAGCGGTAATCGTCTTCGGTGAGGCCCTGGGCGTACAGCTTGTCCAGATAGCGGCGCAGGCTGCCTTCCTGCTCGGGGTAGCGTGCGGCGCAATACAAGGCGCCACCTTTGCGGTAATCGCAGTCAATGCCTTCGCGGGCCAGCACCTGGGCCACTTCATCGGGAATACCGTGCAGCAGGTCAAACGAAGCGCGCCGGTGCTGGGGAGCAAGCTCGGCCAGCAGGCGGTCTTCCCCCAAGAGGTTGCCCATCAACCAGCCACCATTGCGACCGGATGCGCCAAAACCGGCAGTCTGTGCCTCGATGATTGCAATTTTCAGCTCGGGGGCCTGGCGCTTCAGGTAATAGGCGGTCCACAGGCCAGTGTAGCCGGCGCCGATGATCGCCACATTGACGTCCAGGTCGTGCTCCAGCGACGGCCGCGCCACCAGCGGGTCGTCCAGTTGGTCCATCCATAAACTGATACTGCGCCATGCCGGCATGCCAGGTTCCCCTACCTCGGTTCGATAGCGTCGATCCTAGAGCGCCGCGTCAGGGACTGTCTTGCGCGCGTGCACGCAGAGAAATTTGTTTGAGGTACGCCTTGGGCGATTGCCCGGTGTGCTGGCGAAAAGCGCTGTAGAACGCCGAAAGTGAATTGAAACCGGCGGCAAAGGCCAGATCATCCACCTTGATGGGCGGTGTGGCGCAGTCTAGCGCGGCCAGCAAATGCTGGAGTCGCGCCTGGTTGACGTAGCGATAGAAGCTCTGCCCCAGCACCTGGTTCAGCAGGTAGGACATCTGGTTGCGACTGTAGCCACAGGCCTTGGCGACCCGCTGCAGGTCCAGTTCCGGGTCCAGGTACGGTTGCTGACGCTCGAAATATTGTTGCAGGTCATTGGCCATATACCCCAACTGCTGGGGCGACAGACCCAGGCGGCTGACCGTCGGACGCAGCGCCTGGGTCGGTTGCTCGTGCACCAGGGACGCATATTCATTCACCCGCCAGATCAACCCGTCGCGCACCGTAATGGCCTCACTGGTACGAAACGACACCAGGCCCTGGCCGCCACGCAAGGTAATGCGGTACTGGATAAACGCCGTATCGCCATCGGCGCGGATGCGATCAGTGTGTTCAATCGCCTCGTCTGCCTCACGGGGCATGCTGGCCTGCAAGTACTCACGCAACTCGGCATAGCCCACCACACGGTTCTGGAAGAAATCGTGGTACTGGATCTCGGGGTGATAGTAGGCCATCACTCCATCCAGATCGCGATGGCGCCAGCACAAGTGATGGCGCAGCACCAGCGCGCCGGTAGCGTGGGAATTCTGACACTCATCGTCTGGAGCGATGTCGGGCATATCGGGCTCTACCGCGGAAAAAATACTTGAGACTGCCGAAGTTTACCCGCCTCTTCAAGAGTCAAATCGAGCGCCTGACTAATGGCCTTTTGCCTATTCCTCTGTAGGACATGATCCATATCAAAATTAGGCGAAAGAACCGCTGAACGGGCCCAAAAAAGTCACCTCGCAGTTGCGAACGAATGCTATTTTTAAGCCCTTATCTGTCATGACCAGTGAAGGTCCTGGCCCCTGCCGCGAGCTAAAGGAAGCGCTCAATGAACAAGGTGGGCAACATGCACAAAGTGACATTCCCCAACGCCTGCCAGCTGATGCGCTGGCACTTTCACCCGATGGGCTTCGAGGGCAGCATGGACGCCCCCGGCAGCATGATCGCCCGCCTGTTCGACCGGGCCAGCGGCGAGACCTTGATCGCCATCGCGGGGATCCCGTGCGCCACGGTGATGAACGCGGCTGATGTGGAGCGCATCATCGAGGCCGTGGAGGATGAATTGGAGAGTTTTGTGCCGCCGATTTCGTTGCGAGCGTGAGGCGGGGCAACAGGCCGTAGCGGCCCACTCCAACGGTAACCACGATGCGAAGCGAGCCGCTCTTGATCTTGATCTGCTTGTGATCTTGATCTCAGGCGCCCCGTTAAACCACGCTGGCCGGAATTCGACAGGGATTTGGGGGGTAAACCGGCAGGGATGCCGGTTTAGCCGCCCCGCGCCATGGATGGCGCGTGGCGGCGGCCCCCCAAATCACTGGCGGATTACGGGCACACCGAGCCCAAGCGAGGTGCCGAGTGGTGGGGCAAGAGCCCTTTGGTTACTTTGGGGCTCTTTTCCAAAGTGACCCGCCGTCAGGCGGAACCCTAAGCGGCCGTTACCGCAGCAATGGATATGTACACAATCCAACTGTGTTGACTGCCAGGCCGCCTTCGCGAGCAAGCCCGCTCCCACATTTTTGATCGTGGGGTTTCAGGTAGATAGGCGCCGGCTGGCAGACCGCAATCGCAGGCAAGCCAGCTCCCACATTTTCGATCGTTGGGGTGTCAGGTAGATAGGCGTCGGCTGGCAGGCCGTCATCGCAGGTCAGCCAGCCCCCTTCACTGAACGCTGATCATCAAAAAACACCTTCCTGCCATCCACCCGCTCAGACGCCCTCGGCACATTCACACCCTGGCCTTCCGGCTTTTCCACATACCAATAACAATGGCTGACCGCCCGGGTAATCCCCACGTAGGCCAGGCGCAACACTTCGTCTCTCTGCGCATTGTCATAAGGCTCGCTGTCCCCATCCTTGCCCAAACCCGCCATGCGATACACCTGGTTCTTGTACGGCGAACTGGTGACATGCTGACAATCACCCAGCAAAAACACCGCATCCGCCTGCAAGCCCTTGGCACTGTGATAAGTCAGCTGTTTAAGCCTGCGCGCCTGAGGCGCAAAGCTAGAATCAACATTAACTACAGACTGAATATGCTCCTGAATCAATAACTTATCGCTACCTTTTCGATAAAGCATCAGGATCGAATCGCCCCGCTGATAGTGCTCGAGCAACCGCTGCCCCAGTGCCGCGTCGTCGCGCTCCAACACCGTGACGGGCACCAATGCCTTGGGCTCGCCACTGGCCTTGGCCTTCTTGCCCGGGATGGCCGGCGCGCTGCGTACGATATGTTCGGCGGCGTCGATGATGTGCTGGTGGCTGCGGTAGTTCTCCCCCAGCATCACGCGGGTAGTGCTGGGCGAAACAAACTCCTTGTTGAAGTCCATGAAGTACTTGGGCGAACTGCCGCGCCAGCCATAGATCGATTGCCAGTCATCCCCCACGCACAGCAACGATGAGCGTTGCGCCCCACGCCCGACGTGCATGGCCGGCCCACGGCTGCGGATTTCCCGCAGGCTGGCGCGGATCCAGGACACGATCTGCGGCGACACGTCCTGGAATTCATCGATCATCAGGTGCGACATCGGCCGCAACAGCGGATCGCTGAGCAGCTTGAGGTTCTCCGGGGTGTTTTCGCCAAACAGGGAGAACATCCGGTTGTAGGTCATGATCGGCGGCGATTGTTCCAGCAGGTGATCTTCCAGGGCCTTCCAGAAAATGCTCAAGGCCTCGAAGAACAGCCGGTCCGGGTCGTCCTTGGCAAAGCTCATCTGGCCAACCGCCGTAGGCACATCCAAACCGAGGTTCTCGATAAACCCGGCTGCCATGACAAAACTGTCCAACAGGGGCGCCGAAGCGAGCTCGCCTTTGACCTTGTAATCAAAGCCCGGTCCGGCCGTGGCATCGCCGCCCAGGCTGCTCAGAAGGCGCTTGTAAGATTCGTAATTATCCAGCCATATCAGCGGCTTATTGCAGAAAGCTTGAAATAACGTGCGCTTAACCGCCCATTCTGCACGCACCGAGAGTTTCGAGTTCGGCCGACTGATCTGCGGGTTTTCGCGCCCATCGAACCCCAGTACCACCCAGGCATCCAGCTCCGGGATGTAGCCGTGGCAATGAAATTGCGCGCCGTTGATTTCAAAGGTCTGACGGCTGGGCTCGATGCCTTTGATCGGCCAGGCACCGGCGCGAAACCACAGGTCTTCGATCACATCACAGAGTTCTTCATCACGCTTGGCGGCCAATTCAGTCACGGCCATGCGCTTTTGCACGTCCGGATGATCGCGCTCCAGCTCCTTGAGCTGAAGGCCATGGCGGGCCAGGGGTGCAATCAACTCGCGAAAACGCTGATGGCGGCCATACAAGCGGTGATAACAGGCGTTCATCTGCTGGCGCTGGGCGTCGCTGATGCGCAGGTCGAAGGCGTTGCTGTCGGCGTCTTCAAAACCACCGTTGAGGTTCTCAAAGGCTTGCAGCCGTTCAAATCCCGACAGGCTGCGCACCATCGGCAGGATGCGCGAATGAAAGGTGCGCACCACCGCCTGGGCGTCTTTGCTGCCAAGGGGTTGGCCCCACAGGCTGAGAATCTCCATGAGTTTGTTGATGAAGTCCTTGCGCGACTCGCGGGTGAACGTCACCACCGTCATGGAACTTAGCTCAAAGCCCAGGTAATGGCTGAGCAGCAGGATGCGCAGCACCAAGGACGTCGACTTGCCGGCGCCTGCGCCCGCAATCACCGAGGTCGAGGGCGTGTCGCTGAAGATCATCTTCCATTGCGCCGCACTTGGCTGCGCATGGGCTGGCAGCAGCCGCGCGACATCGGCCTTCATGCGTTTCTTCACCTCTGCGGTGAGCGGCAATCGCCAATCGTCGAACAGGCTGTCATCTATGCCTGGTGCGCGGTGCTCATCGGGGCGAAAGTCACGAATCAGCAGGACCTGGCGGCCCTCTTCAATGCCATCGGCCTTACCCTCGCGGTAACCGTATTCAACGCCCGCCTCATGCCCACTGCGAAAGCCGTCCGCCTGGCCATGCAACCAGGAAAACCGATGCTGCGCACGCAAACGGGTGAGCCCATGGCCGAACAGGCGAGCGGCAAGCCGCTTCAACAGCGGCATTTCAGCCAAGGGGCGCAGTTCGGGGGGTAGATCAGGCTGTTGTTGCGACACGCGGACTCCTGCGGTGAGCTTGTTTTGACCAGGACACCATGGTCGCCGGAAACGCCGCCCAGTTCCAGCCAAATGCTTTGCAGTCATGCAGTTAGGCGATGAAGTGAAAGTGAACACCGGGGTAAAACATCGAACAAATAGATAATAATCCGGCAGTTTTTACGCTTTTTCTCGATCATGCGCTGCTGGATGATAGGCCCATCAACAGGAGACGATCATGCTTGAACTTCGACCTTTCACCAGCCTGGGCGGCGCCCACCATGGCTGGCTTGACGCTCATCACCACTTTTCCTTTGCCGAATACCACGACCCCCAGCGCACGCACTGGGGCAACCTGCGGGTGTGGAACGACGACATCATCGCCCCCGGCAGCGGCTTTCCCCAGCACCCGCATCGCGACATGGAAATCATCACCTATGTGCGCGAAGGCGCCATCAGCCATGCCGACAACCTGGGTAACAAAGGCCGCACCGAAGCCGGCGATGTGCAGGTGATGAGCGCGGGCACCGGCATTGCCCACAGCGAGTACAACCTGGAGGCCACGCCGACCAAGATCTTCCAGATCTGGATCATCCCCAATGAAGCGGGCTTGCCGCCGTCCTGGGGCGCCAAACCGTTTCCGCAAGGCAACCGCGAGGGCTTTGTAACGCTGGCCAGCGGCAAGGCTGGTGACAGTGAAAGCTTGCGGATTCGTGCCGATGCACGCTTGGTGGCCGCGAACCTGAAGGCCGGGGAAAGCGCGGAGTACCGGCTGGACAGCGGCCGCCGGGCGTACCTGGTGCCCGCCACGGGCGTGATTGAAGTCAATGGTGTACGGGCACAGGCGCGAGACGGTGTGGCGGTTGAGGATGAGCAGGTGTTGCGCGTGACGGCGATTGAGGACAGCGAAATCGTGCTGGTGGACCTCGCCTGATCTCAACGCTTGTTGCTATCTAATGTGGGAGGGGGCTTGCTCCCGAAAGCAGTGAACCAGTCGATATCTTAGTTGACTGACCCACCGCTTTCGGGAGCAAGCCCCCTCCCACACTTCTACCGCATTAGTGTCAGTTATTGGCTGATCGCGCCGTCTACCAACACCTGCGCCTCTTCCACCAGTTGCTTGAGGTGTTCTTCGCCAATGAAGCTCTCGGCGTAGATCTTGTAGATGTCCTCAGTGCCCGAAGGCCGTGCGGCAAACCAGCCGTTTTCGGTCATGACTTTCAGACCGCCAATCGCCTGGTTGTTGCCCGGCGCATGGCTGAGGATCTGCTGGATGCTCTCCCCGGCCAATTGCGTGGACGTGACCTGCTCCGGCGACAGCTTACCCAGCAGGGCTTTTTGCGCTGGAGTGGCCTTGGCATCGACGCGAATGGCGAACGGCTCACCCAGGGCATCGGTCAAGCCACGGTAGATCTGGCTCGGGTCCTGGCCTTTGCGCGAGGTCATTTCTGCGGCCAGCAAGGCCGGGATCAGCCCGTCCTTATCGGTGCTCCACACGCTGCCGTCTTTGCGCAGGAACGAGGCGCCGGCGCTTTCTTCGCCGCCAAACCCCAACGAACCTTCGAACAAGCCATCGGCAAACCACTTGAAGCCCACCGGCACTTCGTACAGGCGACGACCGATGCGAGCCGCGACGCGGTCGATCAGGCCGCTGCTGACCACGGTCTTGCCCACGGCCGCGTCGGCACGCCAGTCCGGACGGTTCTGGAACAGGTAGTCGATGGACACCGCCAGGTAGTTGTTGGGCGCCAGCAAACCACCGGAAGGCGTGACGATGCCGTGGCGGTCATGGTCCGGGTCACACGCAAACGCAACGTCGAAGCGTTCCTTGAGCCCGATCAGGCTTTGCATGGCGTAGCTGGAAGACGGGTCCATACGAATCTGGCCATCCCAGTCGACGCTCATGAAGCGGAAGGTTGCGTCGACCTCGGTATTTACCACGTCGAGGTTCAAGCGGTAATGCTCGGCAATCGCCGACCAGTAGCGCACCCCTGCTCCGCCCAATGGATCCACGCCCAAGCGCAGGTCAGCGCTGCGGATCGCGTCCATGTCGATCACATTGATCAGGTCGGCCACATAGCTGTTGAGGTAGTCATGGCGATGGGTGGTGTCTGCCTTGAGCGCCTGGGCGTGCGTGATGCGCTTGACCCCGGCCAACTTGTTGGCGAGCAGTTCGTTGGCCTTGGCTTCGATCCACTTGGTGACGTGGGTATCGGCCGGGCCACCGTTAGGCGGGTTGTACTTGTAGCCGCCACTTTGCGGCGGGTTGTGGGACGGTGTAATCACAATGCCGTCCGCCAGGCCGCTGGTACGGCCGCGGTTGTAGCAGAGGATGGCGTGGGAAATCGCCGGCGTCGGCGTGTACTCATCGCCCTCGGCCAGCATCACATGCACGCCGTTGGCCGCCAGGACTTCCAAGGCACTGGCACCGGCTGGCGTCGACAATGCATGGGTATCCAGGCCGACAAACAATGGGCCAGTAATGCCCTGCGCTTCGCGGTACAGGCAGATGGCCTGGCTGATAGCCAGCACATGCCACTCGTTGAAACTCAGTTCAAACGAGCTGCCGCGGTGCCCGGAGGTACCAAAAGCCACGCGCTGAGTGGAGATCGCTGCATCAGGCTGGCCGGTGTAGTAGGCCGTGACCAGTCGCGGGATATCCACCAGCAACTGGGCTGGCGCCGGTTTGCCCGCAAAAGGACTGATAGTCATGCATAAACCTCGAAAAGAAGGATTCGGAAAAAATGACAGTTTACTGGGACTTGGACTACTGCGCGACGGTATCGATCCGACAGCCTGAAGAGAAATTTCGGATAATTGAGGTGGGGATATGCACTCGGCATAGGTATCTACACAACTTCGGCACGACGCTAAATCTGTGGCGAGGAAGTTTGCTCCCGTAACGGCCTCAACCGGCGCTGATCTAACTGACGCGCCGAGATCTAAATGTGGGAGCTGACCAGCTCCCCGACTGGTTATGTAATGCCCATAGAATCAGCGCCTGCCACAGATCCCCTGTGGGAGATTCTATGGTTGAGGGGCAACCCTCAACCAACCTTTGGCTGATATTCGCTTTGCCCTTTCAGTAGAGCGAACACCACTCGAGCAAGCTTGCGAGCCAATATTACCAACGCTTGAGTGG
>NZ_MVOJ01000018.1:0-140645 GCF_002018845.1 Pseudomonas sp. MF6394 | reverse complement strand
AGGATTACATCGCCTACTACAACCAAGACCGCATAAGCCTCAGACTGAATGGCTTGAGTCCAGTACAATTTCGGACCCAGGCACTAAATCAATAGCGTCCCCTGTCCAACTTTCGGGGGGCAGTTCACGTCAGGGCGGAACCCTAAGTGGCCGTTACCGCAGCAATGGATATGTACACAATCCAACTGTGTTGACTGGCAGGCCGCCTTCGCGAGCAAGCCCGCTCCCACAGTTTGATTGTGGGGTGTCAGGTGGATAGGCGTCGGCTGGGAGGCCGTCATCGCAGGCAAGCCAGCTCCCACATTTGGATCCTGGGGTGCCAGGTAGATAGGTGTCGGCTGGAAGGCCGCCATCGCAGGCAAGCCAGCTCCCACATTTGGATCCTGGGGTGCCAGGTAGATAGGCGTCGGCTGGGAGGCCGTCATCGCAGGCAAGCCACACACAGGTTCAGCGTCGCGACACAAAGGCCCCATCCCAACCGGACAAACCAGCTCAATCGCAGTATGGTTGCCCTCTCACCACTCCCCAGGAAACACCGGTAATGCTGTTTGTCGTCATGCTCGGGGGCAAGCACCCGCGGGCCAGGATCGAAGTACACGATGTGGTATTCGCAGTGGCCGATACCCTGCAAGCCACCTACCCGCAATTACGCGACGCCTGGTTTGGCAGCCCCAAAGGCGTACACATCGATTCATGGATGGCCGTCGATGGCGTCGACGGCTGGAAGGTTGAACTGAGCCACCTGGCGCCCCACGGCGATGCGCCGCGCCTGTACTTCATCAACCTCGGCGGCTACGAGGCCAATAGCTTCGGCGAAGCCCATCACTACCTGCTGGTGGTCGCCCATCACAAACAGGAGGCCATGCGCAAAGGCAAGCAACAGATGCTGAGCCACTGGTCCCAGGCCCACACCGACGCGGTGCTGGATATCGACGATTGCCTGCCCATCGACCTGGTGGACGGCCGCTATATTCACCTGGTGCAAGCGGCGCACCGACCGATCGTGCAGCGCAATGACTATCTCGTGCTGCCTTGAACCGGCAGGGCCTAAACAGTGGCGACTTAAAACCCAGTGGAACTTTGCCGAGAAATAACCGCCTGAATCCGGTACGCTCACCGTTTTTTACTCTAGGAGTTACTCACCATGGCCAAAGCCACCGCCCGTCACATCCTCGTTGCCACTGAAGACAAGTGCAACGAACTCAAAGCCCAAATCGAAGGCGGCGCTGATTTCGCAGAAGTCGCTAAAGCCAACTCCAGCTGCCCATCCAGCCGCCAAGGCGGTGATCTCGGTTCGTTCGGCCCAGGCCAGATGGTCAAGGAATTCGACACCGTGGTCTTCAGCGCCCCGGTCAACACCGTGCAAGGCCCGGTAAAGACTCAGTTCGGCTACCACCTGCTGGAAGTCACCAGCCGCCAGGATTGATTCAATCTGCGCTGATGCTATAAACAACGGCCCGCCCTCTGGCGGGCCGTTGTGCATCTGATGACTGGCGATGCCCAGGCCGTTAGCGTACAAATCCTTATTATTCTTTACCCGGCGCTCAAGGCTGATAATGCGATTGGCTTTTTCATCTCTGCTCTGTTCCACCCTGGCCTTGCTAATGGCCAGCACTGCGGTGATCGCGGCCCCGCAAACCTACTTGACGGTATACGGCGAGCCGGCCAAGTACGCCGAAGGTTTCAGCCATTTCGACTACGCCAACCCCAACGCCCCCAAGGGCGGCAGCCTGCGGCGTTCGGCGCTGGAGGTGGGGCGCTTTGACCATGTGCTGCCGTATATCGACAAAGGCATCGGCGTGTCCCAGGTCGACGGCTGGGTGTACGCGCCCTTGGCGTTGCGCTCGCTGGATGAGCCTTACACTGTCTATGGCCTGGTGGCGCAAAAGATGGAACGCGCCGACGACGGCCTGTCGCTGCGCTTCTACCTGAACCCCAAGGCGCGTTTTGCCGATGGCACGCCCATTACCGCGCAAGACGTACGCTACAGCTTTGACGTGTTGATGACCCAAGGCAGCCTGCGCTATCGCACGTTGTTTGCCGACGTCAAACACGTCGAAGTCGAAGGCGAACGCCAGGTGCGCTTTGACTTTTCCAGCAACGAAAACCGCACCCTGCCCCTGGATATCGCCACCTTGCCGGTGTTCCCCCAGCACTGGTGGAAGACCCGCGACTTTGCCAACGGCGGCGGCTACGAAGCCCCGCTGGGCAGCGGCCCGTATAAGGTCAGCAAGATCGACTCCGGCAGCACCATCACCTTCACACGCGACCCCGACTGGTGGGGCAAGGACTTGCCGGTCAGCCGTGGCCTGTACAATTTCGATCACCTGAGCCTGGAATACTTCGGCGACACCGAAGTGGCGCGCCAAGTGCTGCGCGGCGGTGCCTACGACTTCAACCGAGAATTCTCTGCCACTGGCTACTCCATCGGCTACAACGGCCCGGCCCTGGACGATGGCCGCCTGCAGCGCGCGCACCTGGCCAAGGAGATGCCGCAGCCGGCCCAGGGCTATGTGTTCAATGTGCACAAACCGATGTTCAAGGACCGGCGCGTGCGCCAGGCCCTGGCGATGCTGTGGGATTTCGAATGGGCCAACCGCCAGATGATGCGCAACCTGTACATCCGCCAGCAGAGCTATTTCTCCAATAGCCCATTGGCCGCCAGCCAGTTACCCACTCCGGAAGAACTGGCGATCCTCGAACCTCTGCGCGGGCAGGTTCCCGACGAGGTGTTTACTCAGGTGTTCAAGGCCCCGGTCACCGATGGCAGTGGCATGATCCGCGATAAACAGCTGCAAGCCTTGGCCCTGCTGGAAGACGCCGGCTGGAAACCTGTGGGCGACAAACTCGTCAATGCCCAGGGCGAGCCGCTGGAATTCACCTTTCTGAATGTCCAGAACGGCCTTGAGCGCCTGTTGCTGCCCTACAAGCGCAATCTGGCGCAGATCGGCATCACCCTGAATATCCGCCGCATCGACTCCTCGCAGTACGTCAACCGCCTGATGGCCCGCGACTACGACATGATCGTCACGGGTTTCCCGGTCACCACCTCGCCCGGCATGGAGCTGTACAACTATTTCGGCTCTGCCGCCGCGTTCGATTCGGGCGCCAATAACTACATCGTGCTCAAGGACCCGGCCGTCGATACGCTGATCCATGGCCTGGTCAAGGCCGACACCCAAACGAAGATGCTCACCTATGCCCACGCCCTGGACCGCGTGCTGCAATGGAATTACCTGTGGATCCCCAACTATTACCCACCGGGCACCTCCGCCGCTTGGTGGAACCGTTTCGGGCGCCCGGCCATCGAGGCAAAAAACGACGAAGCCCTGGAAACCTGGTGGGAAGTCAGCCCCACCCCGCTGACGAACGAACAAATGCGGGCTGAGTTGAAAAAACGCGGAGAGGCCCACTGATGTTTGCCTATATCGTACGGCGCCTGCTGCTGATCATCCCGACGCTGGTGATCATCCTGTTGGTGAACTTCGTGATCGTGCAGGCCGCGCCCGGCGGGCCAGTGGAGCAAGCCATCGCGCACTTGCAAGGCATTGGCGGCGGTGGTGTGGCGGGCGCCTCCGGCGAAGGCATCAGCGGCTCGCGGGCCAGCCGCGGCCTGGACCCCAAGCTGATCAAGGACATCGAAAAACAATACGGCTTCGACAAATCCGCGCCGGAACGCCTGTGGCTGATGCTCAAGAACTACGCCCAACTGGACTTCGGCAATAGCTTCTTTCGCGGCGCAACGGTAACTGACCTGATCCTGGAAAAGATGCCCGTCACCATTTCCCTCGGCCTGTGGGCCACGCTGATCACCTACTTGGTGTCGATCCCGTTGGGCATACGCAAGGCCGTGCGCCATGGCAGCAGCTTTGATATGTGGAGCAGCACGGCCATCGTCATCGGTTACGCGATGCCGGCGTTCCTGTTCGCGATGTTCCTGATCGTAGTGTTCGCCGGCGGTACCTCGCTGAACTGGTTCCCGGTACGCGGGCTGGTCTCGGAAAACTTTGCCGAACTGAGCACCGTGGGCAAGATCGCCGACTACTTCTGGCACTTGGTACTACCGGTCACGGCACTGGTGATCGGCGGCTTCGCCACCTTGACCATCCTCACCAAGAACTCGTTCCTCAATGAAATCACCCGCCAGTACGTGGTCACCGCCCGCGCCAAGGGCTTGAGCGAACGCCGGGTGCTGTACGGTCACGTGTTCCGCAATGCCATGCTGCTGGTGATCTCGGGGATTCCCCAGGCGTTTATCAGTGTGTTCTTTGCCGGCTCGCTGCTGATCGAGGTGATCTTCTCCCTCGATGGACTGGGCCGCATGAGCTACGAGGCGGCGGTGTCCCGGGATTACCCGGTGGTGTTTGGCTCGCTGTTTATCTTCACCCTGTTCGGCCTCTTGATAAAACTCATCGGTGACCTCTGCTACACCCTGGTGGACCCGCGTATCGACTTCGCCGCGAGGAACGCCTAATGCTCAACCTGTCTCCCGTGGCCCGCCGGCGCTTCGAGCGCTTCAAGAAAAACAGGCGTGGCTGGTGGTCGCTGTGGCTGTTTATCGGCCTGTTTATCCTGACCCTGGGCGGCGAGTTGATCGCCAATGACAAACCGCTGGTGCTCAGTTTCAAGAACGAGCTGTATTTCCCGGTGTTCAAGCGCTACACCGAGCAGCAGTTCGGCGGGCAATTGCCGTTCCAGGCGGATTACCGCAGTGACTATGTGCAAAAGCTGATCAAGCAGGAGGGCGGTTGGATGCTGTTCCCACCCATTCCGTTCAGCGATGACACCCCCAACTACGAACTCACCCGCCCTGCCCCGAGCCCGCCGTCGGCGGTGAACTGGCTGGGCACCGATGACCAGTCCCGCGATGTGTTGGCGCGGGTGATCTTTGGCGCACGGGTGTCAATCCTGTTTGCCCTGGCCCTGACTGCCATCAGCGCCGTCATCGGGATTGCCGCCGGCGCGCTGCAGGGGTACTACGGCGGCTGGGTGGACTTGCTCGGGCAACGCATCCTGGAGGTGTGGTCTGGCCTGCCGGTGCTGTACCTGCTGATTATCCTGTCGGGGTTTGTCGAGCCGAATTTCTGGTGGCTGCTGGGGATCATGGCGCTGTTTTCCTGGCTGGCCCTGGTGGACGTGGTGCGCGCCGAGTTCCTGCGTGGGCGCAACCTGGAATACGTCAAGGCCGCGCGCGCCCTGGGCCTGGGCGATGCCAAGATCATTCGTCGGCACATCCTGCCCAACGCCATGACCGCGACCCTCAGCTATTTGCCGTTCATTTTGACCGGAGCGATCTCCACCTTGAGCGCCCTGGATTTCCTTGGCTTTGGCATGCCCGCCGGCAGCGCGTCCCTGGGCGAGCTGATCGGCCAGGGCAAGCAGAACCTGCAAGCGCCGTGGCTGGGGCTGACGGCGTTTTTCACCCTGGCGCTGATTCTGTCGTTGCTGGTGTTTATCGGCGAGGCACTGCGTGATGCCTTCGACCCCCGCTCATGAGTGACTGCGTATGAACCTGATCGAAATCCGCGACCTGTGCGTCGCCTTCAACGGCCAGACCGTCGTGCGCAACCTGAGCCTGGACGTGCGCCCCGGCGAGTGCCTGGCGCTGGTGGGCGAGTCGGGCTCGGGCAAGTCGGTGACGGCCCATTCGATCCTGCAACTGCTGCCGCAAGCCGGCACCGAAACCCTGGGGTCCATCAAGTATCGCGGCCAGGAACTGATCGGCGCCTCACCAAGCACCCTGCAAAAATTGCGCGGCAACCGCATTGCCATGATTTTCCAGGAGCCGATGACCTCGCTGAACCCGCTGCACAGCATCGAAAAGCAGATCGGCGAAACCCTGCTGCTGCACAAAGGCCTGGGCGGCAAGGCGGCGCAGGCGCGCATTCTCGAACTGTTGGAACTGGTGGGCATCCAGAAACCCCAGGAACGGCTCAAGGCCTACCCCCATCAACTGTCCGGCGGCCAGCGCCAGCGGGTGATGATCGCCATGGCCCTGGCCTGCGAGCCCGAACTGCTGATTGCCGACGAGCCCACCACGGCGCTGGACGTAACGGTGCAGCGCAAGATCCTGCTGCTGCTCAAGTCCTTGCAACAACGCCTGGGCATGTCGCTGCTGCTGATCAGCCATGACCTCAACCTGGTGCGCAGTATCGCCCAGCGGGTCTGCGTGATGCGTGCCGGGGAAATCGTCGAGCAGGCCGACTGCCAGACCTTGTTCACCGCCCCCCAGCATCCCTACAGCCGTTTGCTGCTGGACGCCGAGCCCTCGGGCGATGTGCTGTGCAGCGAGCCGCGTGAGACGGTATTGGAAGTGAATGACCTGAGCGTGCAATTCCCCCTCGGCGGCGGGCTGTTCCGCGCCAAGACCTACCTGCGTGCGGTGGACGGCATCAGCCTCAGCGTGCAGCGCGGCAAGACCCTGGGGATTGTCGGCGAGTCCGGTTCCGGCAAGTCCACCCTGGGCCAGGCGATCCTGCGCTTGCTCGACTCCAGCGGCAGCATTCGCTTTCAGGGTGAGGCTCTGGACCCGCTCAACCATCAGCAGATGCGCCCGTGGCGCAAGCAGATGCAGGTGGTGTTCCAGGACCCCTATGGCAGCCTCAGCCCGCGCATGTCGGTGCAGCAGATCATCAGCGAGGGCCTGGAAGTGCACGCGCCGTGCAGCCTGGCCGACCGCGAAGCGCAAGTGGTCCAGGTGCTCAAGGACGTGGGCCTGGACCCCGCCAGCCGACATCGCTACCCCCATGAGTTTTCCGGTGGCCAGCGCCAACGCATCGCCATTGCCCGCGCCCTGGTGCTCAAGCCAGCGCTGATGCTGCTCGACGAACCCACCTCGGCCCTGGACCGTACGGTGCAGAAACAAGTGGTGGCGCTGCTGCGCGAACTGCAGGACAAATACGGCCTGACCTACCTGTTTATCAGCCACGACCTGGCGGTGGTGCGCGCCATGGCCCATGACATGATCGTGGTCAAGGATGGCAAGGTGGTGGAGCGTGGCGCCAGCCATGATGTGTTCGAATCGCCCCAACACCCGTACACCAAAGAACTGCTGGCTGCAGCCCACCTCCCCTTGTAGGAGCGAGCTTGCTCGCGAAAAACTAAAATACCCGCCGTTTTTACAGATGCACCGCATTATCGTTGACGACCTTCGCGAGCAAGCTCGCTCCTACAGGATTTTGTTTCCATGAGTACCAGCCTCAAGGACTACCAACAGGTTCGCGGCCTGGCCATCCAGTCGCTGTTCGAGATCATCGAGCAGTCCAGCGAGGGCCCGGTCATCGTCGACCGCGATGCGAATATCGTGTGGATGAACGAGCGTTACGCCAAGCGTTTTGGCCTCAAGAGCGCCGACCAAGCCATCGGCCAGCCGTGCGAGCAGGTGATTTCCAACAGCCTGCTGCGCCAGGTGGTGCGCAATGACCGGCCGATCCTGCTGGACATCCAGGACACCCCCAAGGGCCCGCTGGTGGTGATGCGCCTGCCGATCCACGACGAGGCAGGGGCGGTAATCGGCGCGATTGGGTTTGCGCTGTTCGATGAACTGCGCAACCTGTCGCCGCTGATCGAGCGCTACCTGAGCATGCAGCAGGAGCTGGCCTCCACGCGCTCACTGCTGCGCTCGCGGCAAAGCAAATACAACTTCGCGCACTTTATCGGCACCAGCGCCGCCAGCCTTGAGGTCAAGCGCCGGGCGCGGCGCAGTGCGAGTGCCGAGTCGCCGGTGTTGCTGCTCGGGGAAACCGGCACCGGCAAGGAGCTGCTCGCCCAGGCCATTCACGGCGCATCGCCCCGGGCGCACAAAGCCTTTGTGAGCATCAACAGCGCCGCGATTCCCCATGACCTGCTTGAAGCCGAATTCTTCGGCACTGCACCCGGTGCGTTTACGGGTGCCGACCGCAAGGGTCGCCCCGGCAAGTTCCAGATCGCCCAGGGCGGCACGTTGTTTCTCGACGAAATCGGCGACATGCCGCTGCCACTGCAAAGCAAATTGCTGCGGGTGTTGCAGGAAAAGGAATTCGAACCGGTGGGCTCCAACGAGATGCTGCACAGTGATGTGCGGGTGATTGCCGCAACGTCCATGGACCTGGAGGCGGCGATCAAACGTGGCGAGTTTCGTGCGGATTTGTATTACCGACTGAACGTGCTGCCGATCCAAGTGCCGCCGTTGCGTGAACGCCTGGAGGATATTCCGGCATTGAGCGAGGCGATCCTTGAGGAGTTGCGCAGCCAGCACGAACTGGACCGCGATGCGCTGGCGCTGTTGGCCCAACATGCCTGGCCGGGCAATATCCGCGAGTTGCGCAATGTGCTCGAGCGGGCGGCGCTGTTGAGTGATGACCTAGTGTTGAACGCCGAAGAGATTCGCGCAGCGATTGGCACGTTCAGGCCGGTGCGACAGGGGCAGGTGGCGGCGGTCGAGGGCGAAACCTATACGGCAGCAAGGGAACGATTTGATCGGCAGGTGATTGGCGCGGCGTTGCAGGCGTGCGCGGGGAATGTGGTGGAGGCGGCCAGGCGCCTGAAGATTGGTCGATCTACGCTATACAAAAAAATTGTCGCATTGGGCATGACATCTTAGTAGACGACATCCAGTACATGCCCATACCTGCTCAAGCTCAAAGCAGGCCGAGCGCAACGCCATAGGCAACTGCTGAGGTCTTGTTCGGAACGCCGAGCTTATTTTTAACGTTATTTAAATGGTAATTTACCGTATCAGCGCAAATGCTCAGGATTATTGCCACCTCTGCCGAACTCTTGCCTTCGGCAGTCCACTGCAATATTTGGCGTTCGCGTTCCGTCAACAACGGTTCCCTAGCGCTACTCTCACCGGTTTCCTTCACGTCCATCCCTTCACTGAAAACTTCAATCAATACCCTGAGCTTCAAAGTCAGCTCCTGCGCTTCACTCGCGCTGATCGCTTTCAGGGGCCTAGCCACAGAAAAGGTCAACAATGAGTTATTAAAGTCACGTAAGGTCAGGGTGCAACCGTACTTTAAGCCGTGCCGAACAGCCTCATCGGACAGTGTCCTATCGACGCCCGCGAGTAAGCGGTGATCCCAGACGACCAGCGATGACGATTTCGAGTGCTTCGCAATAAGCTCGTTCTTGCTAGAATGATGAAGGTCCAGGTATCGCGTTACCCAATGTAAGGGATAAGTCCCGGAAATTTTAGTCATCGGCTTTACGAATGGCGTCGCCGACCGAACAGCGAAGGAAAAATAGTAAAATCCCAAATCACCGATGACGTCCTGCATGGTTTCAGTTGCATGTTCTTCACACGCACATGTCTTAAATCGCTGAGTCAAACTGCTGATCCATGCATACACACTCCACCTCCTGTATTAAATGTGATCACACTGGTCACTTTTCTAGTCTTTACCAAGATTAGAGTTTAAAGCGGAAACGCCATTAACAACGTGGCATATACTTTGTCGTGCGCGGAACGCATTTCAAGTGAAATATTAAGTGTAGATGCTGTGCTGTGCAGCGCCAGTGGTTCTTGCTGGTCTCGACAAAACCTAGCGCCCAAGATCATAGGGAAACGTCTTACAAAAGCCTTTATCTCTCGGCGCAGAGACTGTATTGCAAATCAATAATAAATGGAGAACCCGATATACGGTGCTCATCTGATATAGAAATACCCTATGAACCAAATGGTTAAATGCGATATTTTTATGGCAAATTGTAGTCCATTTGCGGTCTTGACTTGACAAGTCTCTATTCGAAGCAAACATAATAACAATACCTTTAAAACAGCGGGACAGAATATATGTCGAATAAAAATATTATTGTCATTGGAGGCGAGTCCGATGACGATGTGAAGTGCATGACACCGATTGATGAATACATTATTTCGTTAACCGGAAAAGCAGCGCCCGTGGTCCTTTATATCTCCACCGCCAATGGCGATGACCCGGAGAAAATCTCAGATTTCTCAAACAAGTATGCTGCGGTCGGCTGCCCAGTCATCCCGCTCGCATTCTTCACCCCGCCCTTCCCTCACGCGCAGCAGATTTCATCGATGTTCGAGAAGGCTGACATCGTTTACGTCGCCGGTGGTAACACCCGTGCGATGTTGGCGGTCTGGCGCGAGTTTGGTGTTATTGATCTTTTGAAAGCCGCCGGGGACCAAGGCAAGGTCCTGTGTGGCGTCAGCGCGGGTGCCATATGCTGGTTCGATTTCGGCCACTCGGATTCCGGGGGGGCTTTTGCGCTGATCGATGGACTGGGCTTGCTGCCCGGTGCGCTGTGCCCGCACTTCAATTCTGAAGAGGGGCGAGAAACGTCCTTTGTCGAACTGATTTGCAACCAACGCATTCATCCCGCCTACGCCGTCGATGACGGCATTGCGTTGCACTTCAAAAATGGTAGATATCACAGGACCCTTCACAATGACGCCACTTGCAGCGGTTATGCAATCGCCGTGCAATCGCCCCACGTAACGCGCTTGTGATCGGAACGTTCAATGGATGCAAGAGCCGGCACTCAGGTTCAACAGCGTACCTGTCATTGCGCCACATTGTTCGAGAAACACGACCGCCTGGGCCACCTCTTCAGGCCTCACCCAACGTTTGAGTGCCGTATTTTCCGCTGTCAGGGCGACCAATGCGGCCACTTGCGTTCCAGTCTTGTCCGACCTCGCCTGCAGGCTCCTTTCTTCTCCCGGAGTCATCACATCACCCGGCGCAATGCAGTTAATCCTGATGGCCGGGCCACACTCCCAGGCCAGCGGCCCGATCAGCGCATGCAGGGCACCTTTGGCGGCAGTGTAAAGGGTATTGCCCGTCTGCCTGGCCCCTGGCAGGGCCGCCTGGGAACCAATGAAAATGATATGCCCCATCTTGCTCTGCGACTGCCAGCTGCGAATAGCCAACCGGGCAAGTAACATGGGGCTGAAGACGTTCAATGCAAAGGTCGACTTCAGTGTGGATAGGTGGGTGTTGACGAAATCGTCATCAACACAGGCGCCAGCGTTCAATACCATCAGGTCCGGGGGGCCGGAGAGTTTTTCGGCCGCACTCCAAGCCTGACCTATATCGCCAGCCTGGTAGAAATCGCAGTCAACATCACCACCGCTGCGCTGCAGGGTCACGACAGCGTAGCCTGCCTGTCTCAAGGCATCGGCGATCGCCAGGCCAATGCCATAACTGGCACCCGTTACCCAGGCGATCTTACGCTCAGTTGCGCTCATAGACCGCCACCTCCCAATATCGCACAGGCGATGCTTTGCGCCTCTACGAACGGCCTGGATTGACTCGCGATGGTGGGCACATACCAGTTGTAATAGGTGCTGCCTTCACTCATCACGCCGGTAGCGAACAACCGTGCTTGTGCTATGCCTTGGGCCGATATGCAGTGTGATCCGGCACTGACCGCAACCCCCGGGGTGGCGAGCCAAGATCCATTGCGTGAGTGCACACGCCCGCCTTCCATCAGCCCGGCGAACAGGACGCTGGTTGTGTTCTTCAATGTCGGTTGGGCCGTGTAGCCTTGCAGAAGGTGATCCAGGTCGATGCTTACCGGATCGGCAAATACCGTCGACTGCACATTCCAGCATCGTTTTTCCGAAACCCAATGCAACTCAGGTGCAGGCCCCAGTGGCGTTGAGACAACCCCCGCGTCGATCAACATCAGCAACTCTTCCTGTCGATCATACTGCGGGCCGATCACATTGCGATTGATTGCAGAGGCAAAGTGGTTGTAGAACCAATTATGGGAGGATGGCGCCAGCCCCCCATGATTAACGATGGCCCTGATCGATTCCCGGGCGCTCATCAAGACTTCAAGGGCGCGCTTTTGCGCGCTGCCCGCCAGGCCAAGGCGGGCTTGGTGCAAATCATTGGTGATGAACTGAACGACACCGGCGGCATATTCTTCGCTGCTTGCCTGAGGGAGCTCAGCCCATAGCAGGCGACTCATCAACGCCGTTGCCGTTTCGGCCGGTACATCTTGTTCAAGTGCGAACCGTGCGACGTCCTGAGCAAGCAAGGGATAAATTTGCGTCATGAAATTAATCGTTCCGCAACCATGCTGCTCGCGCATTGCCAATGCAGCTCGCTCATCGAAGCGCAGTTGGGGTTCGAACTCAGCGAGTCCGTCATCTACCGGTCGTGCTCGCGACGGCAACCCGCTGCGGGAAAAAAGGACAATGGCAGGTTCGGTACCTGCTGCCTTATAAACACCGTCGGCAAATACACCGCCCCTGCCTCGGGTCAACTCAGCGATCGCATCCATGGCCGTCAAGCCAAACCCCTGGATTCCGACGGTGCTACCGGCCGGTATGTCCTGGCGATCAAGCCCGGCCTGGTAGATGTCCGTGATCGTTTCGGCGCAATTGGCAACCGGCAGCAAATGGCCGACGGCAATGACCACGTAATCGCTGACAATGCTGCGATCACTCAGCAGACGAGTGATCTCTTGCGGGCCACCCTGTTGTATATCGACGGCCTCGTCATCGACATATTCGACTTGGCAATTGGCCGGGCAATGCTCCAACAACAACTGGTACAGCGCATGACAGTAGGCACCAAACCAGCGTCGTGGCACATAGGCGCCACTTTGCGCCGCTACGCCCTGCTGTTTCAACCAGGGCAGAAAATCCGCGAACATGTCTTTGACCAATGACGGTTGGAATTCGTCGCCTGGGATCAGGGTCAACAAGCCCGCCACCGTATTGAGCAAGAACCTGTCGGACAGCGTCTGGCCATGTACCCCCTGGCCCGGTAGCCCTTTGTTCACAATCACAATTTGAACCTGCTGCTGCGGGCGTCGCGCCGCCAGCGACAGGATACGCTCCAGCACGCAAAGTCCACGGGGTCCGAGCCCGACAATGGTGACGCTCACGGTTTTCATGACCTGTACCCTCTTGGGTGTAATTTAAAAAGCGTCAGCCGTCGGAGCCTGCCGAGCGGCGAGCACCTTGTGCGGCTGCGCGGCCAGGTCCCTGAGAGCCATCGCGATGCGGTGCGCTGAGTCGGCGCCGCCAAGCAAGACCCAGTTCGGCAGGGTGATGTGATCCAGCCGGGCGGACTCAGCCTGGGGCAATGGATAGCGCGCGGGCTCGAAATCAAACCTGTTGGAAAAGTGTTTGATTCTCGGACTTGATAGCGGGTTGTACAGCCGGAACGAATTCATTGGTTGATAAAGCGGGCTTACCTGAACATTCAACGCTTGGGTCATGGCAAGGGCGAGGGCATCGATCGTGCAGCCCGGGAAATATTTTTCCAGGCCAACTTTCATCACCAGGTTGTAATAGGTACAGCGCGTATTTCGTGGATCACGGCGCAGGAAGGTAATGAAGTCCTCCTCTCCTTCGAACAACGCTCGCAAGGTTTCTGCGCATGCTTCACGTTGCGTATTCTGCTGGTCCAGATGCTGCAACCTGTCCAGTAATATGGCCGACTGAAACTCCGTCAGGCAAAAGTTCTGTCCTTGTACCGCACCCCGTTCGACCAGCTCCAAGCGACTCTCCACAGGCGTACCGGAAAATAGCCGCCCGTCGGCTCTCAACTGCTCAAGCTTTTCTGCCAGCACAGGGTCCGAGGTCACCACTGCACCGCCCTCGCCCGAGGTCAGCACCTTGGCTTGTTGCATACTGAAACAGCCCAACGCACCAAACGATCCGACCTTGCGGCCACGCCACATTGCACCGTGGGCTTGAGAGCAATCCTCGATCAATGGAATGGCGTAGCGCTCGGAAATATCCAGGAAGGCATCGATGTCCGCTGTTCGGCAATAAGGATGCACCAGCAGGATCGCCTTGGTCTTGGCGTTGATCCGCGCCTGGGCGGCTTGCGGCGACATCGACAGGGACATCGGATCAATATCGACCAACACCGGCACCGCACCAACGCTGCAGGTGGCGGAGGCGCAAGCGACCCAGGTCAATCCAGGCACGAGGACTTCATCCCCCGCCCCGACCCCAAGCGCCAGCAGCGAAATGGTGAGCGCGGAGGTGCCGCTGGTGACAGGTGTGCAATACAACGTGCCGCAGTAGTCGGCAAACGCTCGGGCAAAGCGTCGTTCGTACGCCTCCTGCCCTGTGTAGGCGCCACTGATTGTCCACCGTGTCGACTCCAGAACCTCACTGACAATCTTCAGCGTGTCACTGTCGTGTGAAGGCCATTTAGGCCAGCTAACAGTCGCCCCTGCCGGAGTGTGGAGAGAACGGCTTGTTGCGTCGATGTGAATACTCATGGGTTTTACCTGTTGACTGAAAAGTGCCTGGTTGCGAGCAAGTGCTCAGGAAATTAGGTCCCAAAAAGGTTCGGATCGGTCTGACATACCCACCGTGGTATGCGCGCGGTTTGTACAGTGCGTGCACATTTCACAGGCGCCTTGACGATTGCCGGCTTCCAACGCTGCGCGGATGCGCGAGTAATCGTGGCTATTCCAAATCTGGGTAATGGATTGCTCGCAGATATTGCCCATGACATGGCTGCGATGAGCGTCCTCATAGCAAAGCACCACGTCGCCGGTGATGGTAACGATTAGCATCTCTGTCGGCGCAAAGCAGCGCTGCGAAACGTCCTCGCCGGTGGCCTTGGGCAGGTCTTCCATGGTTCCACCGCGATTGGTCAGCACCAGATCGTCTGAAAACTGAACAACCTGTTTGGGCCGGGGCGGGTGGGATTTACCGCTGTGGGAGGTGATAACGATCATTTGCAGGCCAGCTTCGATCAACGAGTCATAGCGCTGCTGGGTCAGGAGGTCTCCATTCGTAAACAATACAGGACGGCATTTTGGCACTGCCGCGAAAATGCGGCGGATGATCTCTTCCAGTCCTTTATGGATTAACGGTTCATTGTAGAAATGAAATGAGATCCGGCCATCAAAGTCTATTTCAACCAGCCGCTCGATAAAGGCAGATAGCACGTGCTCTTGAATCAAGCGTGGCACTTGCGGAAACGGCATAATCGATACAGGGCAATAGCTGCATTTACGGTTACACCGCGAATTTATTTCAATTTCAATATTTAAAAGTCTCATAAAACTTCGCCTCGTAACGTGGATGACAGGGCTTACTACTGTCCCTCGTGCTGGTTCAGTCTTTAACGATAGTTTCGATAGTGCGGCAGATTGCCAGTGCCTGTTTTGAATCAATTGTCGGCGCGCATAACATTTCAATGCCGACCGGCAGCCCTTTCGGACTGGTCATGGAAAAGTTCATCGCAATGGTCCGGGCACAGGTCGCGACCGATACATGCCGGGCCAGCGCAAGAGGGTCTGTCGACGCGTGACTGTGAATGTCCGACGTGGCCACATTGATTGCGACTGTAGGATGGATGAGCACTTGGCACTGGGTCTGCTGGAAATAATCAACTACATCCTGTTCTATTTGATTTGCAGTGAGCCGGGCACGCTCATATACCGCTTGTACTGGCCTACCCGTTGGGAGTGCCAATGATCTGATGCGGCGGGCGGCCAGGGTGTGTCGGTGGTCGAGCAGTCGTTCCAGCGTCGCAGGTTCACCTGCCCGGCTCTCCAGATAACTATTGAACGCGGGTAAAAATTCGTAGTTAACAATCGTGGTTAATGCGCAGGCGGCCGAGCCGAATGAGTCTGGCACCTCATGCATCACCAACGTGGCGCCGGCGCCGGCAAGCTTGAAGATCGCGTCATGCATACTGGCTTCAACCTCTGGCGCCAGCGCCGACAGCGAGAAATTCGCGGCGACAGCAATAGAAAGTTCCCCAGGCGCTAAGACGGGCAACTCTTCATAGTCATGAATAAGGCTTTCCAGCTTGGAGATATCATCGATCGAGGGGGCAATCAGGCCTAATTGATCGTAGCCAGAGGACGTTAACGGACAAACCTCATGGCTGGCCGGCTGCGCGCAAAGCGCTCTATAAGCGCTGAGCCCGCAGAACGCCGCGGGAATCCGTACAGACCCCACGGTATCTTCGCCCACCGCGAAACAGGCAGCACCGCCCGCCACTGCGGCAGCACATCCACCGCTGCTGCCGCCGGGAGAATGCTCGGGAAAGGTCGGGTTGATCACCTGCCCGAAATAGGCGTTGTCTGACGCCCAGCCATAGCTCATTTCATCGAGGTTGGCTTTACCGACACAGATGCCGCCCATGGATCTAAGACGAGCGACCAGTTGATGATCAGACGTCGGATAGTTGTTGTTCAGAGCCGCGGTGCCGTTGGTTGTCGCAAACCCAAGAACGTCAATGCTATCTTTGACAACAAACCCTACGCCGGCCAGTGGCCCGCTCCCGGGAGCTGACGAATTAGGTCGGGACGTCTGGCCTTGCGGCGCAGCGCCCAAGCGATTGACGAACACGCAATAGCGGTCCTCCCAGTCGACAGATAGGCAAGATGAAACCCTGGCCATTGGCGTTGAGTGTTCTAACAGCTGACGCAGTCTCTTTTGTTCAAACATCTCTTGTCTTTCACCCCGGTTACGGTGTTCTTTGCACACCAGATAAACGCGAGCGCACAAACGCGATGTCCGCATTCAATCCAGCAATGGACAGCAAGGAGTAGTTATTTTCCAGAATGTAGGTATTGCAAAATCCAAGACGTTCAATAGTGTCGATAATTCCTGCGACATTGCCCTCACCCCGCCCAAGGGGAACATTGTCATACGCTGGCAAGATACCGTCCTTCACATGCACTTGATCAAGCAGATAGGGATGGACTGAACAAAGAATTTCTTCAACCGAATGTCCCCAACGCAACGGGTTGAAGATATCCAGCAAGATTCTGAAGTTTGGTTCATCTACCTGATGCACCAGTGCTGATTGGTGCCCCGCGGACAGACTGTTTTCGCTGGCGATCATCACCGGCAGTCCCCGAACGGCGCGGCACAGTCGCCGGAAAAACGTAGCGGTCGCGGCGAAGTCACTCGCCTGCACTATTTCATTTTTGTTGAAGCTGGGAATATAAACGGCAGGCACTTCCAGAAACGCCGCTTGCTTGACAATATGCACGGCACTTTCAAAAAACTCGGTTTGAAACCTGCGTGCGCCCTGCCCGTTCAGTCCGAACGCCTCAACCAGGTTCAAGCCGATGGCACTGACTTTATGGCTACCGCTGTAGCCACCCAGGCCTACATTCAGGGCTTGTTCATCATTGACTGGACATGCCCTCAAAAGACGCAGTTGCGCCAATGTTTGAACGCCAGCATGCAGCACCAGGTGTTGGGGCAACACAGCAGGCCGGCAGGATTGGGGCAAACTCCAGGTTGCGCAGCCCAGATCAGTCATTATTGACAGCCAGGTAAGTGACAGCCTGTTGCAGTTGCTCAAACGTCAGCTCTTGCCACTGCTCCAAGTAGCCGACCGCGCCAATCGCGAGGGGAATAACCAGATTCAGCGCACCAGCACGATGGGCAACCACTGCGGCCAGGGAATCATAAAGTGCCGGGGTATCCACTTCAGCCGGAACGCTGACGCGCAGCCCTACGCTCTTAAGGGTATTGACGATCAGATCGCAGGTTTGCCAGGCAAGTATCGAGCGTTGGGCACTGATGACAGCCGACAATGCAATATCGATTGCGACCGCTTCACCATGGCTGATTTTATAGGCAGTCGCTGCCTCGATATGAGGGCTGAATGTGTGGCCGAAGTCGACATAGCGCTGATAGCTGTCAAGCTCATACAGATTCTCCGACAGCTCCGTCAGCATGCCCGCTACCGACCGATCAATCGCGTCCCAGCCCACACCACCCTGAAGCTTTTCCTCATGCAGGGTCGTTGAGACGTTGACCAACTGCCGGAACAGTACTGGATCCTTGATGACGGCTATCTTGATCGCTTCGGCAAACCCTGCTTTCAAATGCTCTACCGCTAGCGTTTTTAAAAAGCTGGGACACACAATGGTGTACTCCGCCGGATAAAACGAACCGAGGACACTTTTTTTCCCTTCATAGTTAATGCCGTTCTTGATGCCGACTGCTGCGTCAATCATGCCAATGAATGTCGTCGGTATTTTTATGCACCTGACCCCACGCCTGTAAATGGACGCGGCAAAGCCGACAATATCCAGGCATACGCCGCCGCCAATTGCGATAATCTGGCCATGGCGGGGTAAATTGATCTGTTTGGCTAATCGACAGACCTCGAGCGACATAGTGATATCTTTATTTTCCTCGGTAACGGCAAGCTCGAAAAAACACACCCGCTCGCCGCACTCGAGTTGGGAAAACTTTCGACGAATGGCCTCGCCATATAATGCTTTTACAGTTGGCGTATAAATCACCATGGCGCAGCGTGTATCAATGAGTGATCCGAGCAACTCAGATGAGTCGAACATGACATCACACGATAAAAAAATCTTGTACTCTCTCAATAGTGTTGAGCTGATCGCGTAGCGATTTTCGAATTGCTTTAGTTCAGACGCTGAATGCCATCTGTTTTCAAAGTTTGTTGAGTTGCTCATGAGTTCTATTGCTCCTTTTCCATTAACAACGAATCAAACCCTCGTGAAGTAGCCGCCTCAGGCACTGATGCTGTGAAAACAGGATGTTTAATAACAAGGTAGGCCGCGTAACTGCTGACCAGTGCCTGGGACAAAAACGCCAGATTGGATAACAGGCACAAACGTTGCAAAGTCACTTGGCCAGCGTCGATCAGCAGATACAACGGCACGATGAATATTGCCAAACGCGTGCAAATCGCCAGCAGCGACCAGATGGTTCGCCCGGCCGCTTGCAATATGGAACTATTGATATGGCTTAATCCCGATGTGACGAAATTCAAGGCCAGGCACGCCAGCACATAAGTTGCGTCATCGAGAACCTGAAGGTCGCTGGAAAAAAACGACACCAGGCTATGTCCCCATAGGTTACATACCCACGTCAGGCAGCCCATCACACTGGTCACCAGCGCGAATGCGACAACGTATATTTCTTTGACCTTTCGCCTGTTACCCGCGCCGATATAGTACGCAGCGACTGGCACGCAACCGTGCGCCACGGAAACAGACGGAATAAAAAGTGCCTGGATGAGCATCAGGCTTATACCGATCGCCGCTTGCACAGGCGCACCTAACTTTGCAGCGGCCCAATACATCAGCGCGGTGTACATATAAATAACGAGGGTTTCCATACCGGCAGGCAGCCCGACTGAAAAGATCCTTCTGGCAGTCGAGTATTCCCACCGAAACGCCATTGGTGGTTGGGCAAACTGACGGTAGCGATCAAATGCTCTGCGAAGAATTATCAACACAGCAACCCCGGTGGCGACCGTTGTAGCCAGGCCGGCGCCGAAGGTGCCCAAGCCATTGACACCCGGCACGCCGAAAATCAACAAAGGCGCTAGGACAAGATTGATGGGGACCGAAACACATTGAGCGATCAAAGGCCCATAGGGCTCGCCGGCGGCACGTAACCCGAAAGTCGCGACAGTCATGACTATCTGCAGGGCCAATCCTGGTATGTACCCGTTCAAGTAGGACTCGCCAAGCTCTTGGGCCGCCGCGCCCGAGGCCAACCTGGAAAGCATGTGAGCCCCGCCCATGTATCCGGCAGCGACCACAGCGCAACTGCAAAGAACAGCCATCAGGCCCGCATGGACAAAGATCCGTCGCGCCAGTGCAAATTGGCCGGCCCCCAGTGCCTGACCAATCAACGCGACCGCCCCGATACCCAAGAGTTGCCCAAGCATGCCGGTGAGCAGCGCGGCAGTGGCAGTCGACGTGACGCCTGCGACTGCATTTGCCCCCAAGTGGCTGACAAAGAACAAATCGATAAGCAAATATAACGATTGGATAACGATGCCGACGGCAATGGGCACTGACATATAAGAGATGCTTTTGGCAACGTCCAGATAACTTGCAAACATGGTTTGTCACTCTAGTGAGGCCGCGCCAGTTTAAACTGCCGTGCTGCGGCGCTAATGGACAAAGCATACTTTGCAACGAAGTCAGCGCAACTACCAAACTTGGTAGTTGCAGGGCGAGAGCCTATTCAGCAGGATAAATATCACGCCACCGGCTATTATCTACCCTAGGAGAAAATTGATATGAATCATGGCACTTACGACAGTATCTTAGACATGATCTTATATCACGTGAACTCCACGCCTGATCGTATCGCCGTCAAATGCGGTGCGCAGCACTTGACCTATCGACAGTTGGACCAGCAGGCAGATCTGATTGCCGGTTACCTGGAGCATAACGACGTTCCACGTAATGCTATTGTTGCAGTCGCCATGGAAAGAACCGTCCAGCTAATGGCTGTCTGCCTGGGGATAATGAAGCATGGCTGTGCCTATCTACCCATTGACATCGACAACCCTGAGCACAGAATCAAAAACATTCTGGATAACGCCGGGGTTGAATGTATTTTCAGCGATGCAGAGTCATTCCCTCGTCAGGGCTTTTGCGCCACGACCGTCAACCCACACACAATTTTCAGCCAAGCCTACCCTCGTAAAAACATCAGCGGGCCACGACCCAGTACGTGCGCCTACTGTATTTACACCTCTGGCTCCACCGGCGCCCCCAAAGGCGTACTGATCAGCCACGGCGCGTTATTGAACCATACGCAGTGGTTCATAGAAGCGTTCGCTGTCAACGAGGCTGACATTATCTTGCAACGCACTTCGATAGCGTTTGATGCGTCGGTCTGGGAGCTATGGACGGGGCTGGCGGCCGGCGCATGTACCGTCATGCTCCCCGCAGCTTATGCCAAGCATCCGCTGGGGATTTTGCTGACACTGCAGAGAGAACATATAACCATCGCCCAGTTTGTACCTACACTGCTGCGCGAGCTGGTGAGGCTGAGGCAATTCGAACACATCCCCTGCCGGCTGGTATTTTGTGGTGGTGAGTCATTGACCTGGGAGTTGGCGGACCTGTTCCTGGCGAAAACCCGCACCCCGTTGGTCAACCTGTATGGGCCTACCGAGACCACTATAGACGCGACCTTCTGGCGGGTGAACCCAGATGCCGACAGGGCGTTGCCTGCCCCCATCGGCCAGCCCATTCGCGGTATGCAGGTATACCTGTTGGATGAGCAGGGGAAACCTGTTGCTCTACCGCATCAAGAAGGCGAAATAGTCATTGCGGGACCGGGTGTCGCCATTGGCTACGTCAACAGCCCTCATGAAAATGAGCTGCGCTTCACATCGCTTAACCTCGATGGACACGCTCTGCGAACTTACAAAACGGGCGATATTGGCTTTTTTTCCACCACAGGCGATCTTCACTACCTGGGACGTCGCGATAGCCAGTACAAAATCAACGGGCACCGAGTAGAGCTTCTGGCCATAGAGGAAATCGTGCAGCAGACGTCCGGCGTGCACAGCGCCGCCGCCTACATTGATACGCTCGTCAGCGCAGAAAAACAGATTTGCGTGGCGTTTGTGCCACAGGGCGATGCGGATACACACGCCGTTGAGCAACGCATCAGGCAGGCGCTCTCCCTTCAGCTCCCGTCCTATATGCACCCCAGCCGAATACAGGCACTGAGCGAACTGCCACTGTTGCCCAATGGCAAAATCAACCATAACACTTTGCGTGAACTGGCTTTTCAACCGGATACCGGCCCCACCGAAATCGACGCGCAAACCTCGACGGCCGTGCAATTGCAGTCCATCTGGACGGAAGTTCTCAATCAGCAATCGATTTCCTCTGACAGCCACTTTTTTGAACGCGGGGCGACCTCCCTCTCGGTGATGATGCTGCTGGGCAGGATTGCGAACCTGTTCAACGTCTATCTGAGCCCCAAGGATATTTTCGATCATCCGGTTCTGGCTCAACAAGTGACGCTACTCGGCGAATGTGCCAGCCATGGCGCTGAAAACGCTATGTTGCTCGACGCTTATGCCTGGCGCCGACGAGTGGGTGAACAGACGCCCGGGCTGGCTCAGTTGGAGATACTGGATAAACCCGCGCAAACCCCGGCCTACTTGGAAAATGTAGTGCTGGCGTTCTACATTCAGGGCACTTGTTCAGCGATCAGGGTGCGCGAGGCATTTGCTACGGTACTGGCACAGCAACCGGCACTGCGCTGCAGCTTCACGCTAAACGCACACGGCCAGTGGCGTCGCACGCAGCACGTTATCGATGATTTCCCATTGCCGTTTCACGTCATCAACCTTGAGCCGCAAAACCAGTCCGACGACACCGTTACAGATCTGGTGGTGCAAGCTTCACTGACCGCCTTCGACCTGAGCAGCCCCCCGTTGATCCGGGCCACCTATATTCAGTGCCCTGAGGCCAATGATGTGCTGATTATCACTGCTCACCACATTGCCTTCGATGGCTGGTCAGGCGCGGTGCTGATGGAGCAGCTATGCGCGCACTATCAGGCACCCAGGGGCAGCGTCGCACCCGAGCAGATCGTGCATTGCCTCAGCTACTCAGACTATACGGATGCCCAGCATCAACGCTTTACCGAGAAGTTGCTGGACAAGCATCTGGATTTCTGGCGACAGGCACTCGAACATTTACCCGAACCTTTTGCCTTGCGCGGAGCGGGCCAGCGACCGGACGCGTTTACGTTTCGCAGCGCGGTCATCCCATTGAACCTGGATGCGCAGTACCCCGCTATAGAACACCTGTGCAATCGCAGCGGATTCAGCCTGTACACCATCATCCTGAGCGCATTCCTGGTGGCACTGGCCCGAAACACCGGCACCGAGGATCTGTATGTGCGCTCACCAGTCGCCAATCGGATCGATGCGGCCCTTGAATCCGTGGTGGGGTACTTCGTTCATCCCATGGTCATCAGACCCAAGCTTAGCCACTGGTCACCTTCCCTGCACCTTCTTGAGCAGATCAATCACTGCGTGCTCGATGCCTACGGCCATGCGTTGTTGCCTCCACACTTATTTGAAGCCAACTGCTCACCACGCTCCAGTGCCTATGGGTCCCGGTTTCCCTACTGGTACAACCACCATAACTACCCGTCAAGGCAGCGCCATTTGGGTGATGCGCCGTTGCGGGGGATCGGCGTGCCGTCCACAGGCATCAAGACCGATGTGTCCCTTAACACGGTGCGCACCGACAGCGGGCTGATCGGCAGTCTGTCCTATTACCGCGATGGGATCTCGCAGGTGAATGCCCAGGCGTTGTTGGCGGATTTCCACCAAGCATTGAATCAATTGCTGACCATCGCCTAGTGGCAACCGGCACTGTCGCCGTGTCGATGCACCTTTTTACAGGGACGATCATTGTAATGGGCCACTTTACTGAAACCGCTGACAGACCTGACGCTTCGCTGGTTTTATACCCGGATGAGCTGCCTGAGCATAAAGACCGGGTCATTTCCCTTAATGGGCGCTGCGAAGCGGTACGGCATCTGGGCGGCATGACCTTCTTGCGCGTGGCCAGCCACTATTTTTCATTACAAGTGATTGTCCTGGATGCGGCGCTGCGGGATGCCACGGCGCAGATTCGCCAGGCAGACATCATTTCAGTCAGTGGCCGCTTGAGAATCAGACCGGATGTGCTCAAGGAGAGCGTCGACCCGCGAACTCATCCGAATCAGTACGAAGTGGTTCTGGAGCAATTTTCGATTCTTTTGCCAGCGCAAAAAATCGACTTCGTGCCGAGCTCGGAAGCAAAAAACCATCACTTTCACCGGCATCGCCGGCACCAGAACAGTCAACTCGTTGCACTGATCAAGCTGCACCTGGAACGCCAGGGTTTTGTGCAACTGCCACCGCCCGCGTCACTGGGCTTTCATGAACAGCAACGGGTTCGCGAGTTGGTCGCCCTCTGCGACAGCAGCGAATGTGATTCGCCGTTGTTCAGTGCCTATACGACCGAACAATTAATGTTTGGCACCCAGCGGTTCTACTTCTTTATCGACGGCGCCGGCAACCTGCCTGACCTGCTACACGTTGTGATTGCTCATCACCAATGCGGTCCTGACGGCTATGAAGGGATATTGAGCGCCATCGCCCGGCAGGTCGTGGAGTTGCTCGCCCCCGACACGCCTTGGCGACTGGATGCGGCCCGGCCACACTGGCCTGCACTGATGCTGCAGAACCAGCCTTCGATGCACATCACAGGCCACACTGGCGACCGGCAATCCCTCGAACCCTCTGGGCAATGGGCTGCAGGACAACGGATCGCCATGCGCAGACGCCTCAAGAGTGCCCTGCCCCCCTTTGACGACATGGCTTCAACCTTGAGCGTGTCACTGGACGCACTCAGCCAGAACCTGGAGGCGGCATGTCCGCCCAAACGAGGCAAAGTACTCGCACAAGAGCTTCAGCCGGGTTCCCACCCCGAACACGCCGAGTCCTATGAGGCATATTCAAAACTGGAATCCGAACACCAGATGCTGCTGGTCGAGCAATCCCTGCAGGGGTTCAACCCCTCGCAGCACATTGCAACTGCCCGCACCTCAGCCCAGGCAGCGTTGCGCTACATGGAACCGGCCCTGGATCACTACGGTATCGACCCGGGCATGGCGCAACGCTTTCTCTCGCTCCAGGCACAACTGCATCCAGACTCCAGCAGCCCCGCTTGCCCTGTGGAATTGTTCCAATTGCTGTGGACCGTACTGGGCAACCCATCAGCCAAGCGCCTGCTTGACAGCAACGCCCACCGTGATCGTCTACTGGCGGTATTCGTCGATCAAAGAATCCTGACGGACGTTCGCCAGCTCGTGTTTATCCACCCCGGCGCAATTGACGCACTGGGAAGCCTGTTTGAACACATACGCGACAAAGATATCCTGGGGCGCCTTCGCACACTTCTGCGCAATGTAATTGCCAGAACCCCGACTGAACTCGCCACTTTACTGACGACCCTGGGCGCGATGTCCCCCGCTGACGCAATCACCGCCATCGCACAGACCAAAAAACTCGAAAACGCGGTGAAACATGGTCTGACTACGCCTTACTGGCTGTCACGATGCCTGGACTGCGACGACCCTTCGTCCCTCGTAAATGAGCTGTACCTGAACAATCTAAAAGCCAGCCAGCGCGTATTGGGCAACCATCCGCTATTGCCCTCGTCGACGGGGAACGAAGGTGATACCCAACCGTCGCTCGCAGAGACGATCTATACCCTGTTCAGGCCAATTACCGTCGGCATCAGTGATCTGCAACAAACGCTGTGCGAGTTACGGGATCATTGCGGGCACGTAGAACGTGCAGGCTTGAAACGATTCAACCGAGGCTTTGTACCGCATTTGCAAGGCTATCGCTATTTCATCAATCAAGAGCGCAAGCCTTATGACCGCCTCCGAATTTATCTTTCAAAAAATGCAGCGTCTTTTTTTGCCAAATCAACGACGGGTATCTGTACCGACATCAACCGCGGGCTGTTCGAAAGAGACGATCACTTTCACCTGAATATTTTCAGCGAGCGACGGGGGCGCCTGGTGGGCAATGTACAACTGTATACCCTGACCATTGGCAACGAGCCTGCTCTGCTGATTCGCGGCATCAACCCGATCAAGCATTACGCGACCAACGCACTCGTCGATGAACTCCTCGATTGCATCATCGCCTGCGCCACTGACCTTGCTGCTGAAAATGCCTACGCCATGGTGTGCGTTGCACACCAGAACGGCCTCTGGAACTCTAACTCCAATCGCCCAGAGTTGCGTGCTGCCCTGGCGCGACGCTTGGCACACACTGAGCCATTGACGCTGAACCACCCTTTTCACCTTTATACTTACTACCGCACCCCCATCTACCTGTCTGACGTCTATCCGCTATGGCGATCTACGGCGCAAACGCAAAAACTCTCTATCTAGAGACTAAAGCCTCATAAAAGAGACAGTCCGTTGTCACAGACAGCGCCGCAGCGCGTGCTTTGGAAATCGAGTTGGTTTGATCACACCCCGCCAGCACACAGTCTCACAATGGAGACAGCGCCTGAATCAACATCCATTAAATCGTTATTTTTCAAATATTTATACGCTTGGCACGCATTTAGCTATAGCGTTTCCCCAGTGTTACCCCACAAAAATAACAATCCGATGGAGACACACCATGAGTGTGATCATTGCCCTGGCTGCGCTCGCGCTGCTGATGCTGGCCGCCTACCGTGGCTATAGCGTTATCCTGTTTGCCCCCATCGCCGCCCTTGGCGCGGTGCTGCTCACCGATCCGTCCGCCGTCGCCCCTGCCTTTACCGGGGTGTTCATGGAAAAGATGGTCGGTTTTATCAAGCTGTATTTCCCGGTATTCCTGCTCGGTGCGGTGTTCGGCAAGCTCATTGAGCTGTCAGGCTTTTCGCGTTCGATCGTGGCCGCTGCGATCCGCTTGCTCGGCACCCGCCAGGCGATGCTGGTGATTGTGCTGGTCTGCGCCCTGCTCACCTATGGCGGCGTGTCGCTGTTCGTGGTGGTGTTTGCGGTGTACCCGTTCGCCGCCGAGATGTTCCGCCAGAGCAATATCCCCAAGCGCCTGATCCCGGCGACCATCGCCCTCGGCGCGTTTTCGTTCACCATGGATGCCCTGCCCGGCACCCCGCAGATCCAGAACATCATCCCCAGCACCTTCTTTAACACCACCGCCTGGGCGGCGCCGTGGCTGGGGCTGATCGGTACGATCTTCGTGTTCTGCGCCGGCATGCTCTACCTCGCACGCCAGCGCAACAAGGCCAAGCGTGCCGGTGAAGGCTATGGCACCGAGTTGCGCAATGAGCCGGAAACCGCCGACAACCTGAGCCTGCCCAACCCGTGGCTCGCGCTGTCGCCGCTGATCCTGGTGGGGGTGATGAACCTGTTGTTCACCCACTGGATCCCGCAGTGGTACGGCAAGACCCACAGCCTCAGCCTGCCGGGCATGAGCGCGCCGGTGACCACCGAAATCGCCAAGCTCACCGCGATCTGGGCGGTGCAGGCAGCGTTGCTGGTGGGGATTATCGTGGTGCTGGTGTTCGGCTTTTCGGCGATCAAGAGCAAGCTGGCCGAAGGCAGTAAAAGCGCGGTCAGCGGTGCATTGCTGGCGGCGATGAACACCGCCTCGGAATATGGGTTTGGCGCCGTGATCGCCTCGCTGCCGGGCTTTCTGGTACTGGCGGACTGGCTCAAGGGCATCCCCAACCCGCTGGTCAACGAAGCGATCACCGTGACCTTGCTGGCCGGTATCACCGGCTCTGCTTCCGGCGGCATGAGCATCGCCCTCGCCGCGATGTCCGAGAGCTTTATTGCAGCCGCCCACGCGGCCAATATCCCCCTTGAGGTGCTGCACCGGGTCGCGGCCATGGCCAGCGGCGGCATGGACACCCTGCCCCACAACGGCGCGGTGATCACCTTGCTGGCGGTCACCGGGCTGACCCACCGCGAAGCCTACAAGGACATTTTTGGTATCACGATCATCAAGACCCTTGCGGTGTTCGTGGTGATCGGCACTTTCTACGCCACCGGCATTGTGTGAGGTTTTCATGACGACTTTGAATGGCAAGACCGCCCTGGTCACCGGCTCCACCAGCGGCATCGGCTTAGGCATTGCCCTGAGCCTGGCCAAGGCTGGCGCCAACCTGATTCTCAACGGCTTTGGCGACGCCAGCGCGGTGATCGCCCAGGTGCAGGCGTTTGGCGGTAAGGTCGGGCATCACCCGGCCGACGTCAGCGACCCCGCGCAGATCGCCGACATGCTCGCTTACGCCGAGCGCGAGTTCGGTGGCGTGGACATCCTGGTCAACAATGCCGGCATTCAGCATGTGGCAGCGGTGGAGGACTTTCCGGTGGAACGCTGGGATTCGATCATCGCCATCAACCTGTCCTCGGTGTTCCACAGCACCCGCCTGAGCTTGCCGGGCATGAAGGCCAAGGGCTGGGGGCGCATCGTCAATATCGCTTCGGTGCACGGCCAAGTCGGCTCAGTGGGCAAGGCGGCGTATGTGGCGGCCAAGCATGGGGTGATCGGCCTCACCAAAGTGGTGGGCCTGGAAACCGCCACCAGCAATGTGACCTGCAACGCCATCTGCCCGGGCTGGGTACTGACGCCACTGGTGCAGAAGCAGATTGATGATCGTGTGGCCACCGGGGTCGACCCACAGCAGGCGCAACAGGATCTGCTGGCGGAGAAACAGCCGTCGCTGGAGTTTGTGACGCCGTCGCAGCTCGGGGAGCTGGTGTTGTTTTTGTGCAGCGAAGCCGGCGCCCAGGTGCGCGGCGCGGCCTGGAACATCGATGGCGGCTGGCTGGCCCAGTAATTCACACACAGCCTATCTAATGTGGGAGCTGGCTTGCCTGCGATAGCATTGGGTCAGTTGCCCGATCTATCACTGATACACCGCTATCGCAGGCAAGCCAGCTCCCACAATTTTAACAAGAGGCAGCTTATGTCCGACATCCTCTGGCAACCCTCCCCGGAACGCATCGCCAACACGCGCATGGACCAGTTCCGCCGCTTCATCAACCAACGCCACGGCGTTCAGCTCCACGACTACCCCGCCCTGCACCAATGGAGCATCGACCAGCGCCCGGACTTCTGGCAGGCGATTGTCGCGTTCTTTGACGTGCAGTTTCGCAGCCCGCCCAGCGTCACCCTGATCGAAGACATCGAGATGCCCAGCGCCCAGTGGTTTCCCGGCGCCACCCTGAACTTTGCCGAACACCTGTTGCGCCGCCGCGACGATCATCCTGCAGTGGTTGCCATCAGCGAAGACGGCCAACGTGAACAGTTGAGCTATGCGCAACTGGCGGAACACGTGGCCGGCGTGCAAAAAAGCCTGCGGGCGGCGGGGGTCGGCATGGGGGATCGGGTGGCCGCCTGCATGCCCAACACCTGGCAAACCCTGGTGGGCATGCTCGCCACCACCAGCCTCGGCGCGATCTGGTCGTGCTCCTCGCCAGACTTCGGCACCCAGGGCGTCATCGACCGCTTCGGCCAGATCGAGCCCAAGGTGCTGATCACCTGCGCAGGCTACCGCTATGCCGGCAAGCGCATCGACCAGAGCGCCAAGCTCAATGAAATCCTTGAGCGCCTGCCCTCCCTGCAACAGCTGATCATCGTGCCTTACGCCAAGCCCGAGGCTCAGGCTGGGGACTACACCACCCACGCCCACGTCGCACTGTGGGACGACTTCTATCAAGCCGGCGGCGAACCCGAATTTGTCGCGGTGCCGTTCGATCACCCGCTGTATATCCTTTATTCCAGCGGCACCACCGGCATCCCCAAGTGCATCATTCACGGCACGGGCGGCGTATTGCTGACGCACCTCAAGGAACACGGCCTGCATGCCGACCTGAACCGCGAGGACTGCCTGTTCTACTACACCACCTGCGGCTGGATGATGTGGAACTGGCTGGTGTCGGTGCTGGCGATCGGCGCCACCGCGGTGCTGTACGACGGCTCGCCGTTCCACCCGGGCCCCGAACGCTTGCTCGACCTGATCGATGCGGAAAAAATCAGCGTGTTCGGCACCAGCCCAAAATTTCTCGCCACCCTGGAAAAATCCGGGTTGCAGCCGCGCTTGAGCCACGATCTGGGCAGCCTCAAGGGCCTGATTTCCACCGGCTCGCCGCTGTCGCCCCAGAGTTACGACTACGTGTACCGCGAGATCAAATCCGAGCTGTGCCTGTCGTCGATGTCGGGAGGCACCGACATTGTCTCCTGCTTTGTGATCGGCAACCCTGTGCTGCCCGTGCGGCGCGGTGAGATGCAGTGCAAGAGCCTGGCCATGGCCATCGAAGTGTGGGACGACCAGGGCCGGCCCCTGATCGGAGAGAAAGGCGAACTGGTGTGCACCCGGCATTTCCCTGCCATGCCCATCGGGTTGTGGAACGACCCGCAGCAGCAAAAACTGCGCGCCTCGTATTTCAACCAGTTCCCCGGCGTATGGGCCCAGGGCGACTATGCCGAGCAACGCGCCAACGGCAGCCTGTTGATTCATGGGCGTTCCGACGCGGTGCTCAACCCCGGCGGCGTGCGCATTGGCACCGCCGAGATTTATCGCCAGGTAGAAAAAATCCCGCAGGTGCTGGAGAGCCTCGCCATTGGTCAACGTTGGCAGGACGACGTGCGCGTGGTGCTGTTTGTACGCCTGGAGGACGGGATCGAACTGGACGAGGCGCTGCAACAGCAGATCCGCCAGGTGATTCGCGCCAACACCACACCGCGGCACGTGCCGGCGAAGATCCTCGCTGTCACGGATATCCCCCGCACCATCAGCGGCAAAATCGTCGAATTGGCGGTGCGCAATGTGGTGCATGGCGAGCCGGTGAAAAACACCGATGCCCTGGCCAACCCCCAGGCGCTGGAGCAATTTCGCGACAGGGCTGAGCTGGCCGATTAGATGAAAGGTTTCAGCGCTGATGCAGCGTTTTGAAGAAAAACCCTCAAGGCATGCTATTTTTCGGGGGTAGTCACCCGTTGTCTTTCCTTGGGACAATGGGTGTTGTCATTTTTCAAAGCGTCATGCTCAGGGCTTTTTATGAATGGAACATCCACCGGTAGCGAAGCCGCTGCGTTGATCAAGCGGCTGGACTGGGCACAAAGCCCACTCGGTGAGGCCAGTGAGTGGCCGCAAAGCCTGCGCACTGCCGTCGATATTGTCGTGCATTCACCCATGCCGATGGTGCTGCTGTGGGGCCCGCAACTCACGCAACTCTATAACGATGGCTTTGCCCACCTGATTGGCAGCAAACACCCCGGCGCCCTGGGCCAGCCGGCGCACCACACTTGGCCGGAGCTTGAAAGCTTCGCCGCGCCGGTCTACGACGCCGTGCTCGGCGGCCAGGTGCGCACCTTCAGCGAGCAACGCTTTGTGCTGCACCGCCAGGGCTGCGATACCGAAATCTGGCTGGACCTGACCTACAGCCCGGTGCGCGATGAAAGCTGCCAGGTGGCCGGCATCCTGGTCACCGCCATTGAAACCAATGAGCGGCGCAGTAAAACCCTCGAACTGCAACAGCGTTCCGAAGCAAGCCTCAAGGCCCAGCACAACACCGAGCAACGCCTGCAACTCGCATTGGCAGCCACCGACGCGGTGGGCACCTGGGACTGGGATATCGGTGAAGACCGCTTCATCGCCGACGCCCATTTCGCCTATCTGCATGGCGTCGACCCCAATGATTCAAGCCTGCTGCCTATCAGCGCTTACCTGCACGGCGTGCATCCTGAAGACCGGGGCACGGTGACGCGCAGCATCAAGCATTGCATCACCCACGGCACCGAATACGCCGAGGAGTACCGCCTGCAGCAAGCCGATGGCCAGGTGCGCTGGGTATTCGCCCGTGGCCGCTGCTACAAGGATCATCACGGCCGGCCGGCGCGGTTCCTCGGCGCCGCACTGGACCTCACCGAGCGCAAAAACACCGAGCAGGCCTTGCGCCAGAGCCAGACCGAGCTGCAACTGATCATCAACGCCATGCCCGTGTTGATCGGCTACGTCGACCACGACCAGCGCTTTCGCCTCAACAACAGCGCTTACCTGGAGTGGTACGGCAAGACGCCCCAGGAACTGTACGGCAAGACCATCCGCGAAGTGCTCGGCGACGAGGTGTATGCCGGGCGCGCAGACAAGATCGCCGCCGCGCTCAAGGGCAAGGCGTGCAGCTTCATGACGGTGACGCCTCATCGCGATGGCCGCCCGCGCCATGCGTTGATGAAGTACCTGCCGCGCTTTAGCAATGACGGCTCGGTGAATGGTTTCTACATCTTTGTGATCGACGAGACCGAACGCAAGCTCACCGAAGAAGCCCTGCGCCACCTCAACGAGAACCTCGAAGAACGCGTGGCCCAGCGCACCCAGGCGCTGGCCGAGGCCAACCAGCGCCTGCAAAACGAGATGTTCGAGCGCGAACGTGCCGAAGATGCCCTGCGCCATGCCCAGAAGATGGAAGCGGTCGGCCAGCTCACCGGCGGTATCGCCCATGACTTCAACAACATGCTCACCGGCATCATCGGCAGCCTGGACCTGATGCAGCGTTACATTGCCGCCGGGCGCAGCGACGATATCGGCCGCTTTGCCGATGCCGCCGTGTCCTCCGCCCATCGTGCCGCCGCCCTTACCCACCGGCTGCTGGCGTTCTCGCGGCGCCAGTCGCTGGACCGTCGCCCTACCGACCCCAACCAACTGGTGGCATCCCTGGAAGACCTGTTCCGGCGCACCAAGGGCGCGCATATCGAACTCAAGGTCCAACTGGGCAAGGACATCTGGCCGGTGAATACCGACGCCAGCCAATTGGAAAACGCCCTGCTCAATCTGGTGATCAACGCCCGCGACGCCATGCCTGACGGCGGTGAGCTGCTGATCGAAACCGCCAACAGTTACCTGGACGGCACCGACATCACCACTCTGGAACCGGTCAAGGCCGGCGACTATGTGATGCTTGGCGTGAGCGACAACGGCAGTGGCATGGCGCCGAAAATCCTCGCCAAGGCCTTCGACCCGTTCTTCACCACCAAGCCCATCGGCCAAGGCACTGGCCTTGGGTTGTCGATGATCTACGGCTTTGCCCAGCAGTCCGGCGGCCACGTAACCATCCAGAGCGAGCCCGGCCAGGGCACCTGCGTGCGCCTGTACCTGCCGCGTTTGTATGGCACGGCGCTGGAAAGCAGCCTGCCCACCAGCCTGACCGAAGCACCCGTGGCCCTGGCCGGTGAAGCGGTGGTGGTGGTCGAGGACGACCCGGCGGTGCGTATGCTGGTGGTCAATGTGCTCGACGAACTGGGCTACACCGCGCACCAGGCGGCGGATGCCCGTGCGGCGCTGCCGTTGCTGGAGTCGGATTTGCGTGTGGACTTGCTGGTGACCGACGTCGGCCTGCCCGGCATGAACGGCCGGCAACTGGCGGAAATCGCCCGCCAGCATCGCCCCGGCCTGCGCGTGCTGTTCATGACCGGTTATGCCGAGAAAGCCGCCGAGCGCCAGGGGTTCCTGGAAGACGGCATGGACATGGTCGCCAAGCCCTTTTCCATTGACCTGTTGGCCAACAAAATCCGTAGCATGATCGGCGTCGAGGCCTGAGTTCAGGCATAATCGCGCGCCGTCGCACAGCTGGTAGAGCCCCATGAAAGCCCAAGCCCGTCATATCCTGGTGAAAACCAGCGAAGAAGCCGAACAACTCAAGCAGCGCATTGCCAAGGGCGAAGCCTTTGATGTGCTGGCCAAGAAGTACTCCACCTGCCCGTCAGGCAAACGCGGCGGTGACCTGGGCGAAGTGCGGCCCGGGCAGATGGTGGGGGCCATTGATGCGGTGATCTTCAAGAAACCGGTGAAGGTGGTGCACGGGCCGATCAAGAGCAAGTTTGGCTATCACCTGGTGCAGGTGTTTTACCGCGATTGAGCATTTGGCTCCAGACCGCTTTCGCGAGCAAGCCCGCTCCCACATTCGACCGCGTTAACTGTGGGAGCGGGCTTGCTCGCGAACCGCCGCAGGCGGCCATTCATCTCGGTATTAAAGCCCCCGGCACCTGAATCACCCGGCTCGCCAACCGATGCCCCGCCAATGCAGCCTCTTGCGGTGAGCCACCCTTGAGCCGACTGGCCAAATACGCCGCACTGAACGAATCCCCCGCCGCCGTGGTGTCCACCACCTTCTCCACCTTCAACGCCGGCACCGCAAAGCGCTCGCCCGCGCAACGAATCAGGCAGGCATCCGCTCCGCGCTTGAGCACCACTTCTGCAATCGACGGGTACGCCGCAAATACCTGCTCGCTATTCTCATAGCCAAACAACGCGCGTTCGTCATCCTCGGTGAGCAAGGCAATGTCCACCTCGACCAACACCCTGCGATACGCCTCACGGGCCGTTTGCACATCGGCCCACAGCCGCGGCCGGTAGTTGTTATCGAACACCACCTTGGCGCCGCGCCGACGGGCTTCGATCAGCGCCTGCAGTAAGCGCTCACGTCCGATATCTCCCAGCACCGCCAGGGTAATGCCGCTCAAATACAGCATGTCATAGCCCGGCAAGGCCGCCAGGACCGGCTCGGCAGCCGGTGTGGTAAAGCAGTCGCGCACGGCCGCTTCGTTGCGCCAGTAGAGGAATTTACGTTCGCCCTGGGCATCAGTCTGGATGCAGTACAAGCCCGGCAGGCGCCCAGGCAGGCGCTGGACCATCCCCAGGCCAAGGCCTTCGGCGTGCCAATGCTCACACATGGCATCGCTGAAGCTGTCATCGCCCAGGGCGGTGACGTAGTCAACGCTGCCGGCATCGCCCAGCTCGCGGCGCAGGTACACCGCGGTGTTCAGGGTATCGCCGCCGAAGCTCTGGTGCAGGCTGCCGTCGGCGCGGTGTTGCAGTTCGATCATGCATTCGCCGATGAGGGCGATGCGGGGGTGGGTGTTCATGCCTTGGCTCTCTGGTGTGGCTGATGGCCTCTTCGCGAGCAAGCCCGCTCCCACAGTTGACCGTATCTCAACTGAAGGAATGCAGTTGAATGTGGGAGCGGGCTTGCTCGCGAAGGACGCGACGCGGTCTAGAAGCAGGTACGCAGAGACTCAACCGCCTGCAACTGCTCATCCACCAGGCACCCCACCTGCCACTTGTCAAAGGTCAGGCAAGGGTGGGACGTACCAAACGAAATAATGTCGCCAATGCGCAATTCCACTCCCGGCGCCACGGTCATGAACGCATGCTGGTCCATCACCGCCGTTACCTTGCACCCGCTCACATCATCCCCTTGCGCAGGCACGATCCCGGCCCTGTAGCGCTTGAGCGGAACCGGCAAACCGGCGTCGTAGGCCACGTCGCGCTTGCCCAGGGCAACCACCGCAAAACCAGGCTCCGGCAGCGACTGCACGTGTGCCCAGACTTCCATAGCCGGGCGCAGGCCCTCGTTGAGGTCGCTGCGGCGTTCGAGTACGCAGCACTGCGCTTCTTTGTAGATGCCATGGTCGTGGGCCACGTAACTGCCAGGGCGTAACACGCTGAGGAAGCGGCCGGCGGCGTTCTGCGTCTCGAACGACTCGGCGATCAGGTCGTACCAGGCCGAGCCCGATGCGGTGATGATCGGCTTGGGCAGGTCGAACAGGCCGCTGTCTTGCAGCTCGACCGCCAGGCTCACCAGGCTGGCGGCAAAGTTGCGAATGCCACTGATGGCATGCTCGCCGTGGATCACGCCTTCGTAACCCTCGATACCGGTGAGGGCCAATGCCGGCTGGGCCTGGATCGCCTTGGCCAGCTCACGCACTTCTTGCTCGCTGCGACAACCGCAGCGGCCGCCAACCACGCCGTACTCGATCATCACGTTAAGGCGCTGGCCACGGGCGGCGAAGAACAGGCCCAGGTCGGCGACGTTGTCCGGATGGTCGACCATGCAATGGAAGTCAAAATCCTTATCGGCCAGCAGGTCAGCGATCAAGGCCATGTTCGGCGCGCCCACCAACTGGTTGGCCATCAGCACGCGACGCACGCCGCTGGCGTAGGCTGCACGGGTCTGCACGGCGGTAGCCAGGGTGATGCCCCAGGCACCGGCAGCGATCTGGCGCTCGAACAGCGCGGGCATCATGCTGGTCTTGCCGTGTGGCGCCAGCTCGGCGCCGCTGCTGCGGACAAAGTCCTGCATCCAGCGAATGTTATGTTCCAGGGCATCACGGTGAAGCACCAGGGCCGGCAGGCTGACATCGCGGACCAAATGAGCACCGACGGCGGCGGCACCTTTTTCAACGGCATTGAGGGCAGACATGGAAAACTCCTATTCGTTGATGCGCCGGGCCAGGCTGTTGGCGCTGTCAATCAGTACCCGGCGATAGTCGTGGTAGTTTTTGCTGGCATCGGCCCGGGGGGCGACGATGCACAGGGTCGCGATGCTGATGCCCTGGGCATCGCGCACCGGGGCGGCAAAGCAATGGGTGAAGGTGTCGGCCACACTGTCGAAGGAGAAGAACCCATCCAGGCTGGCCTGGCGGATCTGCGCCAGGAAAGTGTCCAGCGGCAGGCGCAGGCCGTCCGGCAGGATGAAATCGTCGGGGTCGATCAGGTCGACGATCTGCTGGTCGCTCAAATGCCCTAGCAACAAGCGCCCCGAGGCCGTCCACGGGATGGGCGCGTTTTCACCGATATCCGAAGATATACGGAAATGCCGCTGGCCTTCGCGCATCAGCGCCACCGTGTATTTGCGCCCGTTGAGCAGGCACATCTGCGCGGTTTCGTGGGTCTGGCTGACAATCTCCTGCAAGGCGTGGTCGGCCTCGCGGGTCAGATCGAAGTGGCGCAAGTGTGCCTGGCCGAGGAAATACAGCTGCCGACCCAGGTACACGTGGCCGTCCTTGCCCACAGTCTCCAGGATGCGCCGCTCCAGCAACGAGGCGACCAGTTCATAGACCGTGGATTTGGGGCTGCCAATGCCACTGGCAATATCATTCGGGCGCAGGGGCTGGCCGATTTCCTTGAGAAAATCGAGGATATCGAACGCACGGTCCAGGCCTTTGGCGCGGCGTTTGATGGTGTCTTCGGTCATGGCGGTTCTGGCCCCGTCAAGTTGTTGGGTACGACACAATTCCCCTGTGGGAGGGGGCTTGCCCCCGATGAGGGAGTGTCAGTGAATACATTTTTGACTGACACACCGCTATCGGGGGCAAGCCCCCTCCCACAATTGATTTGTCGTGGGTTTAAAGTGGGTATTCAGCCCTTTTTCTTGTAGGCCACGCAATCGATCTCGACTTTGCAATCGACCATCATGTTGGCCTGCACGCAGGCGCGCGCCGGGGCGTGTTCCGGGGTGAAGTATTCACCGAACACCTTGTTGAAACTCCAGAAGTCCCGTGGGTCTTCCAGCCATACGCCCACCCGCACCACGTCCTTGAGCTCGTAGCCGGCTTCTTCAAGGATCGCCACCACATTGCGCATCGTCTGCCGGGTTTGCTCAATGATGCCACCATTGATGATTTCACCGTCCACCGCAGGCACCTGCCCCGACACATACAGCCAGCCATCGGCTTCCACGGCGCGGGCGAACGGACGTGGCTGGCCGCCACCTGCGGTGCTGCCGGTGCCGTAACGAGTAATGCTCATAAAAGTTGCTCCTTGTTAAAAACGAATGTTCTTGAGAAATTCCGCCAGGCGCGGCGACTGCGGCCGTTCGAAGATGTCCTTCGCGCTGCCCTGCTCTTCAATGCGGCCCTGGTTCATGAACACGATCTGGTCCGAAACCTCATAGGCAAAGCGCATTTCGTGGGTGACCAACAACATGGTCATGCCCTCCTCTGCCAGCCCCTTGATCACGCTGAGCACTTCGCCCACCAACTCCGGGTCGAGGGCCGAGGTGACTTCGTCGAACAGCATCAGGCTGGGGTTCATGGCAATGGCGCGGGCAATCGCCACACGCTGTTGCTGGCCGCCGGACAGTTGGCCGGGAAAGTGATTGCGGCGCTCCAGCAGGCCGACGCGGTCCAACCATTTTTCGGCCAGGGCTACCGCCTCATCCTTGCTCATCTTCTTGACCTTGAGCAAGCCGAGGGTAACGTTCTGCAGCGCGGTCAAGTGCGGGAACAGGTTGAATTGCTGAAACGCCATGCCGGTCATTGCACGGTGCTGGGCGATCACCCGCTCCGGGTGGCGTACGCGCTTGCCGCCGACATCGCTGTAGCCGATGGACTCGCCGTCCAGGGTGATCTGCCCGCCCTGGAACTCTTCCAGCAGGTTCACGCAGCGCAGCAAAGTGGTCTTGCCCGAGCCGCTGGAGCCGATCAACGTCACCACATTGCCGCGCTGCATGGACAGGTCGACGCCCTTGAGCACTTCCACCTGGCCGTATTGTTTACGCAGGCCACGTATGTCCAGCAGCGCTGGGTTGGTTTGAGCTTGGTTCATGGCAAGGCCACCCGCTTTTCAATGTAGCGCCCGAATAATTCGATGGCGTAGTTGATGACAAAGAACAGAAACCCGGCGAACAGGTAGAACTCCAGGGTCATGAAGGTGCGCGCGATCACCTGCTGGGTACTGAGCAGCAATTCGGCTACGCCAATCACCGACAGCAAGGTGGAAGCCTTGACGATTTCCGTGGAGGAATTGACCCAGGTCGGCAAGATCTGCCGCAGCGCCTGGGGCAACAGTACGTAGCCCAGGGACTGATAAAACGTCAGCCCAATGGCCTTGCCCGCTTCCAACTGCCCACGGGGAATGGCTTGCAGCGCACCACGCACGATTTCCGATACATGGGAGCCACAGAATAAGGTCAGCCCAACCGCACCGGCCTGAAACGCACTGATTTGCCAGCCAAGGGCCGGCAGCATGTAGAAACACGCCAACACCAGCACAAACACCGGCGTGCCACGGATCAAATCGACGTACAGACGGAACGGCGCGCGCATCCAGAATTTGCCGTAGGTGAGGATCAAGCCGGCGACGATGCCGATCAGGGTGCCACAGATAATCGCCAGCGCCGAGACCGCCACACTGGCCTGGAAGCCGGCCCAAAGGGTCTCGCGGGCGATCCACAATTCATGCAGCCAACTGGGGGATTCGTACATGGGGACCCTTCCTCAGCGACGGATAGCCAAACGCTGTTCCAGGTAACGGAGCAGCATGGCAATCAGGTAACAGGCAGCCACGTAGAGCGCGGTCGTGACCAGCCAGGTTTCAATCACCCGGTAGCTTTCGACGTTGATCTTGCGGGCGTAATAGGTCAGCTCCGGCACCGCGATCGCAGCGGCCAGGGAGGTGTCTTTGAACAGCGAGATGAAGTTGTTCGAGAGTGCCGGCAACACGTTGCGCAGCATCACCGGCACGGTGATGTAAGCGCGGATCCGCCACTCGCCCAGCCCGATGGCCAGGCCGGCTTCACGCAAGCCCTTGGGAATATTCACCAGGCCTGCGCGGAACACTTCGGTGAGGTAGGCACCGGCATACAGCGACAGGGTGATGATGAACGAGGGGATCTTATCCAGGCGAATACCCAGGGAGGGCAAGGCAAAGTAGATCAACAGGATCAACACCAGGATCGGGGTATTGCGCACCACCGTCACATACACCGAGGCAAAAATACGCAACGCGCGGTGCCTGGAGAGCATGGCAAACGCCATCAACAGGCCGATCACGCAGCCGATGGCGATCGACAGCAACGCCAACTGCAGGCCCAGGCCGAGCCCCGCCAGTAAGGTGTCGAAATCACGCCAGACGGCGGCAAAGTTCAACTGATAGTTCATGGTCAGCAGTACCTGTATGGGGCGTGTTCAGGCACGCCCCTGTTGTTGCGGGTCACTTGAATTCCACGGGAAAACCAATCGCCGGTTCTGGCAGGTCCACGCCGAACCACTGCTTGAACGAGGCTTTGTAGGTGGGAAATTCCACACCGGTCATGGCTTCGTGCAGCGCGGTATTGACGAAGTTCAGCCAGTCCTGGTCGCCGCGCTTGACCGCGCAGGCGTAGGTTTGCGGGCTCCAGGCATAAGTGGGGCTGCGATAACGACCGGGGTTCTGCACCATCAGGTACTTGACCGAGGATTGGTCGGTGGCGGCGGCATCGGCGCGGCCTGAGTTCACGGCCTGGTACATCAGGTCAACGCTGTCGTACTGATCGACCTTGGCCTTGGGCAGTGCCTGATGCACCAGCTCTTCGGCATACACGTTCTGCAGCACGGCCACGGTAACGTCATCGCCTGCGGCTTGGAGATCTTCGATTTCCTTGTACTTGCTGTTGTTGGGCAGCAGCAGGCCGACGCCTTCGCGGTAGTACGGCAGGGTAAAGGCCACTTGCTGCGCACGGCTGGCGGTAACGGTGATGAACTGGCAGCTCATGTCGACCTTGTCGGTGAGCAGGTTGGGAATACGTGCATCAGACGACTGCACCACAAACTCCACCTTGCTCGGGTCATTGAATAAGCCTTTGGCCACGATGCGGCCGATGTCGATATCAAATCCCTGCAACTTGCCATCCGCTCCCTGGAAGTGCCACGGCGCATTGGTACTGCCTGTACCCACGATCAAGTGCCCGCGCTTGAGCACATCATCAAGCTTGCTGTCCGCCGCCTGCGCCACGCTGGCGAGGGAAGCCGATGCAGCGACGAGAAAAACACACGTTTTGAATACGGAAGGTCGGTGATGCATGACAAGTACTCCAGGGATTGTTTATTCCGCTATACCGGAACCTAGTATGTAACAACGGAATAGACAGCAGAAAGTGTGCCACAGGCGTCGGAAGAAACCTATGGGAGTAAAAAATGCTTTATGGATCAGCGTGATAGGGATTGAAGCGGTAAACGGCATTGCGCCGTCAGTGGATGGCTTTGCTACGCAGCGCCCCACAATGATGTTACTGGGCGCACCTGAATGATGCTACAGGTGCCTAGCGCACGAAGAAGGACCTGTGAAGGCTGACAGTAGACCTGGACGATTTTCCAACTTAGCTTGAGCCAAGGAGTGACAAGGAGACGCCCGATGAACTACGTCAATGCGGTCATCGCAAATAAAGCGGAATTTGACCGCGAACTCGATACGGAGCAACCGGTATTCGTTGTGTTCATTTCCCATGATTGCGCGGCATGCACTGACGCAATGCCACGTTTCATGCGGATAAGCCAGCGCTACGAGGGCCAGGTCAAGGTGATGATCCTCGACTGTGTCGAAACCCCGCGTCATCCACGCGTGGACCGTATTCCAATGTTGCTGATCTATAAGGATCAACAATTAAAAGAAGCCGTTCCCGGACTCGGCGAGCAAGCGCTTGAAGACGCGTTCAAGCGGTTCGCTCGCCTTCAGATCAAGGCGCCGTTAGCGGCGACAAACAGACCTGCGTCACCCTCCGCTCTTCCACCGCTGCCACCGTCAAGCGCCACCCCTCGTGCTCCAGGCTATCGCCCACAACCGGCAAACGATCCAATAGACTCATCACCAGCCCGGCCAGGGTCTGATAATCGTCCGTCGCCACGGCCTTGAAGCCGGTGCGTCGACTCACCTGATTAAGGTTCAAGGCCCCATTGGCACGAAAGCCCGCGCCCTCCTCGACAATGTCCGGCCCTTCGATTTCGCTGGCATCGGGCAATTCACCGGCGATGGATTCCAGAATGTCCGTCATGCTCAACACGCCCATGAAGTCGCCGAATTCGTTGATCACGAAGGCGATGTGGGTGGACTCCTGGCGCATCTGCTCCAGGGCGTTGAGGATCGAAAAACTGTCCAGCAGGTTGATCGCCCGACGCGCCAGGTGTTCCAGGTTCGGCTCGTTGCCGGCCAGGTACTCCTTGAGCAGTTCCTTCTTGTGCACAAAACCCAGGGGCTCATCCACTGCACCGTTACGGATCAACGGCAGACGCGAGTAGGACGAATGCATCAGTTTCAGACGGATTGTCTCGGGGTCGTCCGCCAGGTCGATGCAGTCAACCTTGGCCCTTGGGGTCATCAGGGTGCGAATCGGCCGCTCGGCCAGTTGCAGCACGCCGCTGATCATCACCCGTTCACGTCGGTCAAACAGCGGGCCCTGGGCAGCATCCGGCTCGCCCAACAGGTCAGCCACTTCTTCATCCACCTCTTCCACCGCCAGGCTACGGCCACCCAACAAGCGCATCACCGCATGGGCGGTACGCTCACGCACTGGCAACACACCCTGGGCCGATTTCTTGCGACGGGCGCGGGCGATCTGGTTGAACACCTCGATCAAAATCGAGAAACCAATGGCCGCGTACAGGTAGCCCTTGGGAATATGGAAGCCCAGGCCTTCGGCGGTCAGGGCGAAACCGATCATCATCAAGAAGCCCAGGCACAGCATGATCACGGTCGGGTGCGCATTGACGAAACGGGTCAGCGGCTTGCTCGCCACGATCATCAGGCCGATGGACACGATCACCGCGATCATCATCACCGCCAGCTCGTCGACCATGCCCACGGCGGTAATCACCGCGTCGAGGGAGAACACCGCATCCAGCACCACGATCTGCGCGACGATCGGCCAGAACATTGCGTAAGCCACGTTGCCCTTGTGCTGCGCCACATGGCCTTCAAGGCGTTCATGCAACTCCATGGTGGCCTTGAACAGCAGGAATATACCGCCGAACAGCATGATCAGGTCACGGCCGGAGAAGCTCTTGTCGAACACCTCGAACAGCGGCTGGGTCAGGGTCACCAGCCAGGAAATACTCGCCAACAGGCCCAGGCGCATCAACAACGCCAGGGACAAGCCGATCAACCGCGCACGGTCACGCTGCTCCGGTGGCAACTTGTCCGCCAGGATCGCGATAAACACCAGGTTGTCGATACCCAGCACCAGTTCCAGCACAATCAAAGTCGCAAGGCCAAGCCAGGCCGTGGGATCCGCTAACCATTCCATTTATAAATTCTCTGTCTTTAAAGGGTTCAGAACGCCAGGCACGGCAAAGTGCGGTCAGAAGACCGGGACAAGGTTAGTTGACGGAATACGGGGTGTTTGAGCGGGAACAGCGACAGCGGTGGTCTTGGGGAAAGACGACTGGGAGGCTCCGAGAGGGTGTTCATGCAAGTCCTGAGATGACAAAAGGACTTGAATCCTACATTCGAAATACAAATTTCCCACAGCGCAAAACTATTACAAAACCTGTATTTCAGGCCGAAATAAAACTCCTGTGGAGCGGGCTTGTGTGGGAGCGGGCTTGCTCGCGAATGCGGTGGCCCAGTCAAAGATTCAGTGACTGACACTTCGCTTTCGCGAGCAAGCCCGCTCCCACACAACCCCCTCCCACATTCTGATCTCTGTTGAGTCAGGATTTACGAGTAGCATCATCCAGCGCCAAGATGGTGTGGGCATTGGTGACGGTGGTCGCCAGCGTATTGATCACTCCCGAGCGCAACGCCCCCAAAGTCGCCGCCGCCTTGGTGTTCTCACTGGCAATCGCCACCACATCCGGGATGCGAAACAGCTCCTGCACCGTCAACCCAATCACGCGCCCTTGAATGGCGTTGACCGCCGGCTGGCCATGAATGTCGATAAAGTCATAGCCCATCATGTCGCCCACGGTGCCAGACAAACGCGCCTGGGCGATTTCCTGGGGCGAGAACCAGCCCATGCGCACCATGTTGCTGTTCTCGCTCATGTCGCCGATGCCGATCAGGGCAATATCGGCACGCCGGGCGCGGTCAAGGGTCGAACGCACCGTATCGTTGTTGATCAGCACTCCGCGCAGTTCCGGGTTGGCCACCAGCGCCGGGGCGTAGAGGCTTTCACTCTCGCCACCAAAGCGCAGGGCCAGGCGTCGGCAGATGTGGTCAGGGTTCATGTATTCGCCAGCCTTGAGCGAACCGCCGATGGCGCACACGAAGGTGCAGTTGCGGGTCACCGGCAGAAACACGTTGTCGGCCACCGCGCCGACGTTACGGCCCATGCCCACGGCCACGATCATGCCGTCGCCCAGGGTCTTGTTGAGGTAGTTGGCCACCAGGCTGGCGACCGCCGAGCGCTGGGTGTCGGGGTCGCTGTGGTCGACGGCGATCAAGGCGCGGTCAAGCTTGAAGCGCTCTACCAACGCCCGCTCCAGCTCGTTGTTCATCGCCGGATGCTGCAACACGCGCACCTCGACAATCCCTTCATCGCGCGCACGCTTGAGCAGGCGGCTGACTTTGGCCCGCGACAGGTCAAAGCGCTTGGCAATGGCCTCCTGAGTGACGTTCTCAAGGTAATAGAGCATCGCCACTTCGGTCATTTGATCGATATCACTGGCCATGCGCTGGGTACTGTCACTCATGGGGACGGGCTTCCGTTTCGGCGTCAAAGGCGCATTCTCCCGACTCTTGCCCTGCGCCGTCCACTACTGATGCCCATCACGCTCGATCGCATTGATGCGCTCGACCTTGGCCCCGGACCGCGCCGCTTCGAACTCCGAGGCCAAAAACGCACTGACGATACTTTTGGCCAACTCCGCGCCGATGACCCGCGCACCGATGGAGAGGATTTGCGCATCGTTGCTCTTGCGCGCGCGCTCCGCCGAATAGGTGTCATGGGCCTGGGCCGCACGAATGCCCAGCACCTTATTGGCCGAGATGGCCATCCCAATCCCGGTGCCGCACACCAGCACACCGAGGCGCTGTTGCCCGGCATTGATGGCCGTGGCCACGGCCAGGGCGATGTCTGGGTACAGCACCGGCGCCATGGAATGCGTACCGAAGTCGGTCACCGGGTATCCCAACCCCTCGATATGGCGCTTCAACAGCTCTTTGAGCTCAAAACCCGCTTCATCACATCCGATAGCCACCGGGAAAGGTGTGTTCATAGCGCTTGGCTCCACTGATCAAATGATCACTTAGTGAAATAACTCTCACGCATTTCGCAAGCATTCACCCCTTCATGTCAAGCGAGATTTAGCTGACCCGCCAGTCAAAGCCCTATATAACGGCAATCAACGGCTCGCAGATGAGAATCACACCTTTTAAGTGAAAGAGATTGACTGATCAGAATTTCATTTGATACACATATGATCACAGCGAAACATGACTGTGCGACCTAATAAGAATTCACAGCACGAGGACACGCCGATGGCCACGCCATTACTGCTCCAGGCTGAACATGTCGCCAAGGCTTATGCCGGGGTGCCCGCCCTGCGTGACGGGCGCCTTGCCCTGCGCGCCGGTAGCGTCCACGCCCTGTGCGGCGGCAACGGTGCTGGCAAGTCGACGTTCCTGAGCATCCTGATGGGCATCACCCAGCGTGACGCTGGCAGCATCCTGCTCAACGGCGCACCGGTGCAGTTCAATCGCCCAAGTGAAGCCTTGGCGGCGGGGATCGCGATGATCACCCAGGAGCTCGAACCCATCCCCTACATGACCGTCGCCGAAAACATCTGGCTGGGCCGCGAACCGCGCCGCGCCGGTTGCATCGTCGACAGCAAGGCCCTCAACCGCCGCACCCGCGAACTGCTCGAAAGCCTGGAGTTCGACGTCGACGCCACCAGCCCCATGCACCGCCTGAGCGTGGCGCAGATGCAATTGGTGGAAATCGCCAAGGCGTTCAGCCATGACTGCCAGGTGATGATCATGGACGAGCCCACCTCGGCCATCGGCGAGCGCGAGGCCGAAACCCTGTTCAAGGCCATTCGCCGCCTTACCGCGCGCGGTGCCGGCATCGTGTACGTGTCCCATCGACTGAGCGAACTGGCGCAGATCGCCGATGACTACAGCATCTTCCGCGATGGCGCCTTTGTGGAAAGCGGGCGCATGGCCGATATCGACCGCGACCACCTGGTGCGCGGCATTGTCGGCCAGGAACTGACGCGCATCGACCACAAGGTCGGCCGCGAATGTGCGGCCAGCACCTGCCTGCAAGTCGATAACCTGAGCCGCAACGGCGAGTTCCACGACATCAGCCTGCAACTGCGCCGTGGCGAGATCCTCGGCATTTATGGGCTGATGGGTTCCGGGCGCAGTGAATTCCTCAATTGCATCTACGGCCTGACCGTGGCGGATTCAGGCAGCGTTACCTTGCAAGGCAAACCCATGCCCATCGGCCAGCCCAAGGCAACCATCGACGCCGGCATGTCGCTGGTCACCGAAGACCGCAAGGACAGCGGCCTGGTGCTGACCGGCAGCATCCTGTCCAACATTGCACTGTCGGCCTATAAGCGCCTGTCGAGTTGGTCGCTGATCAACGCACGCAAGGAAGCGCAACTGGCCGAAGACATGGTCAAGCGCCTGCAAATCAAGACCAGCTCCCTGGAGCTACCGGTGGCGTCCATGAGCGGCGGCAACCAGCAAAAGGTGGTGCTCGCCAAATGCCTGTCCACCGAGCCGGTGTGCCTGCTCTGCGATGAGCCCACCCGCGGCATCGACGAAGGCGCCAAACAGGAGATCTACCACCTGCTCGACCAGTTCGTGCGCGCTGGCGGCGCAGCCATCGTGGTGTCGTCGGAAGCCCCGGAGCTGCTGCACTTGAGCGATCGCATCGCCGTCTTCAAAGGCGGCCGGCTGGTCACCGTCAGCACCGACACCGCCCTTTCCCAGGAAGCCTTGTTGAGTCTTGCCTCATGAATGCCAAAACCATCGTCGCCCCCGTTACCGCCGCGCCGCGCAATCGCCTGCGCCTGTCCCTCGACCGCTTCGGCCTGCCGCTGGTGTTTATCCTGCTGTGCGTGGTGATGGCGTTTTCCAGTGAATACTTCATGACCTGGCGCAACTGGATGGACATCCTGCGCCAGACCTCCATCAACGGCATTCTCGCCGTGGGCATGACCTACGTGATCCTGACCAAGGGCATCGACCTGTCGGTGGGGTCGATCCTGGCGTTCGCCGGGTTGTGCAGCGCCATGGTCGCCACCCAGGGTTACGGCCTGTTGGCGGCGGTCAGCGCGGGGATGTTTGCCGGCGCGATGCTCGGCGTGGTCAATGGTTTTATGATCGCCAACCTGTCGATCCCGCCGTTTGTGGCCACCCTCGGCATGCTCAGCATCGCCCGGGGCATGACCTTTATCCTCAACGACGGCAGCCCGATCACCGACCTGCCCGACACCTACCTGGCCCTGGGCATCGGCAAGGTCGGCCCGGTGGGCGTGCCGATCATCATCTTCGCCGTGGTCGCGCTGATTTTCTGGATGGTGCTGCGCTACACAACCTATGGCCGTTATGTGTACGCGGTGGGCGGCAATGAAAAAAGCGCGCGCACCTCCGGCATTGGCGTGCGCAAAGTGATGTTCTCGGTGTACGTGGTCTCGGGCCTGCTCGCCGGGTTGGCCGGCGTGGTGCTGTCGGCACGCACCACCTCTGCCCTGCCCCAGGCCGGGGTTTCCTATGAGCTGGACGCGATTGCCGCAGTGGTGATCGGCGGCACCAGCCTGTCGGGCGGTACCGGCAGCATTGTCGGCACCTTGTTCGGGGCACTGTTGATCGGCGTGATCAACAACGGCCTGAACCTGCTCGGCGTGTCCTCCTATTACCAGCAGGTCGCCAAGGGCCTGATCATCGTGTTCGCAGTCCTGATCGACGTGTGGCGCAAGAAGAAACGCTGAAGAACGACCCATAACAATAACCGGAGTTCTACTTATGAAACTGGGTACCACCCTGGCCGCCGCGGCGGCCCTCTCCCTGCTCGCGAGCAGTATCGCCCTGGCCGCCGATGGCAAGACCTACAAGATCGGCGCGGCCGTCTACGGCCTCAAGGGCCAGTTCATGCAGAACTGGGTCCGCGAGCTCAAGGAACACCCGGCGGTCAAGGATGGCACCGTGCAATTGACCGTGTTCGACGGCAACTACGACGCCCTGACCCAGAACAACCAGATCGAAAACATGGTGACCCAACGCTACGACGCGATTCTCTTCGTGCCGATTGATACCAAGGCCGGCGTCGGCACCGTCAAGGCCGCCATGAACAACGACGTGGTGGTCATCGCCTCCAATACGAAAGTAGCCGATGCCAGCGTGCCGTATGTGGGTAACGACGACGTGGAAGGTGGCCGCCTGCAGGCCCAGGCCATGGTCGACAAACTCAATGGCAAGGGCAACGTGGTGATCATCCAGGGCCCGATTGGCCAGTCAGCCCAGATCGACCGGGAAAAAGGCGAGCTGGAAGTGCTGGGCAAACACCCGGACATCAAAATCATCGAAAAGAAAACCGCCAACTGGGACCGCGCCCAGGCCATGACCCTCACCGAAGACTGGCTCAACGCCCACCCCAAAGGCATCAACGGTGTGATCGCTCAGAACGACGACATGGCCCTGGGCGCCGTACAGGCCCTCAAGTCCCATGGCCTTACGTCCAAGGACGTGCCCGTCACCTCCATCGACGGCATGCCGGATGCGATCCAGGCGGCGAAAAAGGACGAAGTCACCACCTTCCTGCAGGACGCCCAGGCCCAGTCCCAAGGCGCGCTGGACGTGGCACTGCGCGCCCTGGCCGGCAAGGACTACAAGCCGCAATCGGTGATTTGGGAGCGCTATGCCAAGGATGTGAAATGGGCCGACGGCACGGCCAAGAACTACATCCTGCCCTGGGTGCCGGTGACCAATGCCAATGCGGATGCGCTGTACAAGCAAGTCAGCGGCGGTAAGTAACGGTTTCGACCTATTGATGCATCACACATGTGGGAGCGGGCTTGCTCGCGAATGCGGTGTGCCAGGCAGCACATTCGTCAACTGATCCACCGCATTCGCGAGCAAGCCCGCTCCCACAGTGGATTTTCACCATTTTCGAAATGGAGTCATTCATGTCTGGTTTCTGGAACCAAGCCTTCGACCTCAGCGGTCGTTGCGCGGTGATCACTGGTGGCGCCGCCGGCATCGGCCTGGCCTGCGCCACCTTGCTGGCGGAACGCGGCGCCCGGGTGGCGCTGCTCGACCGCGACCCGGCCGTGGTCGAGGTGGCCGCTAGCCTGGGTGCCGGGCACCTGGGCATTGCCGTCGACCTCGGCCAGGTCGGCCAGATACAACCCACCATCGACCGTGTATTCGCGAATTTCCAACGCCTGGATTACCTGATCAACAGTGCCGGTGTAGTGCTGCTGGACAAGGCCATCGAGGTCAGCGAAAGCGCCTGGGACACCACCCTGGACATCAACCTCAAGGCCAGTTTCTTCGTGGCCCAGGCCTGTGCCAGACATATGCTCGCCCAAGGCAGCGGGCGCATCGTCAACCTGGCGTCCCAGGCCGCCGTGATTGGCCTGGACCGTCACGTCGCCTACTGCGCCAGCAAAGCCGCGATCGTCGGCATGACCAAAGTGTTGGCCATGGAGTGGGCGCCGCAGGTGAACGTCAACGCCATCTCCCCCACCATCGTCGAAACCGCCCTGGGCAAAAAAGCCTGGGCCGGCGAGGTGGGTGAACGGGCCAAATTGCAGATCCCGGCGGGGCGCTTTGCCCAGCCGGAAGAAATCGCCGGGCTGGCGCTGTACCTGCTCAGCGATGCCGCGCAGATGATCACCGGTGCCAACATGGTGATCGACGGCGGCTACAGCATTCAGTAATTCATCGTTATGTCGTGAGGTTTTGTCATGTCCACCGTCACCGAACGCACACCTGAACAACTCGCCCCAAGCATCCCGAAAACCATGCAGGCCGTGGTCTGCCACGGCCCGGAAGACTACCGCCTGGAAACCGTCGACGTGCCCACCCCCGGCCCCGACGAGATCCTCACCAAGGTCGAGCTGTGCGGCATTTGCATGGGCGATATCAAGACCTATCGCGGCGCGCCGTCGTTCTGGGGCGATGCCGAGCAACCGCGCTACGTGAAACCACCGATGATCCCCGGCCATGAGTTCGTGTGCCGCGTGGTCGCCCTTGGCCCAGGCGCCGAGAAGCGTGGCGTGGCCGTGGGTGACCGGGTGATCTCCGAGCAGATCGTGCCGTGCTGGGGCTGCCGCTTCTGTAACCACGGCCAGTACTGGATGTGCCAGAAGCACGACCTGTATGGCTTCCAGAACAATGTGCAGGGCGCCATGGCCCAATACATGATCTTCACCAAGGAAGGCATCATCCACAAAGTGCCGGAATCCATCGCCCCCGATGAAGCGATCCTGATCGAACCCTTGGCCTGCTCGCTGCACGCAGCGGAGCGCGCCAACGTCGACCATGACGACATCGTGGTGGTTGCCGGCGCCGGCACCCTGGGCCTAGGCATCATCGGTGCGGTGCGGTTGCGCAACCCCAAAAAGCTCATCGTGCTGGACATGAAACCCGAACGCGCCGCCCTCGCCCTGCGGATGGGCGCCGACGAAGTGTGGAACCCGGCCGAGGTGGATGTGCTGGCGAAAATCCGTGAGATCACCGATGGCTACGGCTGCGACATCTATATCGAAGCGACCGGGCACCACAAGGCGGTGAACCAGGGCCTGGCGATGCTGCGCAAGCTGGGGCGCTTTGTGGAGTTCAGCGTGTTCAATGACGAGGCTACGGTGGATTGGTCGATCATCGGCGACCGCAAGGAGCTGGATATTCTCGGCTCGCACCTGGGGCCGTATATGTACCCCAGGGCCATCGACTTTATCGGCAACCGCAAAATCGACATGCGCGATGTGGTGACCCACAAGTTTGCGCTGGCGGATTTCAAGGAAGCGTTTGCGGTGATGGAGCGCGGCGATAAATCGCTGAAGGTTGTGCTCGAACCCTGATTGCAGCGACAACACACAACCCTGTGGGAGCTGGCTTGCCTGCGATGACGGTGCACCAGATAAAAATGCGCCAACTGACACACCGCCATCGCAGGCAAGCCAGCTCCCACAGGGGAATAGTGCCGCCCCTTAGAACAAGAACACAGGAACCCGCGTTATGAATCGAGTCATCAACGATCCCGACCAAGTGGTCGAAGACATGCTGCGCGGCATCCTGGTCGCGCACCCTGAACTGCGTCAGTACGAAACCAACCCACGGGTCATCGTCAAGGCCAGGCCATCCGCCCAAGGCCGCGTCGGCATTGTCACCGGCGGCGGCTCCGGGCATGAGCCGGCGTTTCTCGGTTATGTAGGCCCAGGCCTGGTGGATGCGGTGGCCGTCGGCGAGATTTTTTCCTCGCCCACCGCCAAAAGCTTTTTCGACGCCTTCCGCGCTGCCGACCATGGTGCAGGCGTTGCCTGCCTGTATGGCAACTACGCGGGCGACAACATGAACGTGAAGCTGGCGATGAAAATGGCCGCCAGCAAAGACATGCGCATCCGTACGGTGGTCGCCAACGACGACGTGGCGTCCGCGCCCAAGGCCGACATCGCCAAGCGTCGCGGCGTGGCCGGGGAGATCTTCATGTGGAAGATCGGCGGTGCCGCCGCTGCCCAGCATTACGACCTGGACGGCGTGATTCGGGTGGCACAGAAAACCGTCGACCACTGCCGCTCGATTGGTATCGGCCTTACACCGTGCACCATCGCCGCGGTGGGCAAGCCCAACTTCCAGATTCCCGACGGCCAGATGGAACTGGGTATCGGCCATCATGGCGAACCGGGCATTGAAGTCGTCCCGATTGAACCGGCCGCCGCCATGGCCGAGCGCATGCTGGCGCCGATCCTCGCTGACCGCGATTTCAGCCAGGACGACAGCGTGGTGGTGTTGGTTTCTGGCCTTGGCGCCACGCCGGTGATGGAGTTGTATATTTTCTACGCCGAGGTGGAAAAACAGCTCAAGGCCAAAGGCTTGAAGATTCACCGTTGCTACGTGGGCAACTACTTCACGTCCCTGGAAATGATGGGCGTGACCTTGACCCTGCTCGGCCTCGACGCCGAGCTGAAAACTCTGATCGACCAACCCTGCCGCTCCATCGGCATGACCCAGGCGGAGTGATCCATGAGCCAGCATTTTTCCACCCATGACGGTAGCGCCATTGTCGCCGACCTGGTCAGCGTGATCGTGGCCAACCGTGAGTACCTCAGCGAAGTCGACGGCGCCATAGGCGACGGCGACCATGGCATCAACATGGCCAAGGGCTTTGCCCATTGCGGCCGCACGATCCAAGGCCGCCAACTGACCCTGGCCGAAGCCCTGGACGAACTGACCCTGAGCCTGATGGAAGGCATCGGCGGCTCCATGGGGCCGTTGTATGGCAGCCTGTTTATCGGCATGGCCGACGAAGTGCGCGGCCGTGAAGACATCGACGCCGCCACCTTTGCTCACCTGCTGCGCGGCGGCTTGACCTCGTTGCAGGACATCACCGAAGCGGGCGTGGGCGACAAGTGCTTGATGGATACGTTGATCCCGGCGGTGGAGGCTTTTGAACGGGCGCAGGCGTCGGGAGCGTCGTTCAACGATGCGCTCGAAGCGATGAAAAGCGCTGCTTCTCAGGGGCGGGATTCGACGAAGGACCTGGTGGCCAAGATTGGCCGGGCCAGTCGTTTGGGTGAGCGTTCGCTGGGGGTGCTGGATGCGGGGGCGGTGTCGTGCTGCCTGATCCTTACGCAGTTGGCGGACTCGATTAAACCCCGTTTGACCTGACATGGCCGAAAACCAATGTGGGAGCGGGCTTGCTCGCGAATGCGGAGTGTCAGCCAGCAAATCTATTGACTGATATACCGCATTCGCGAGCAAGCCCGCTCCCACAAGGGATTACCTGGTTTTCAGTACTGGCTTACCAGAACCGCTGCTGGGTCAAGCGGCTCCACCAAGTCAACAGCACCCGGTCCACCGAACCGCTGGCCGCCAGGCCAACGCGCTCTTGCAGGCTCTTACGCTCGGCATAGTGCAGGTGGAACACTTCGGCAGTTTTTGCCTTGGTCGCCAGGTATTCGTCGCTGGTTTGCAGCTCATCGACCAGTTGCTTGTCGAGGGCGGCGACGCCCAGCCACACTTCACCGGTCGCCACCTCGTCAATCGCCAACTGTGGGCGGTAACGCGAAACGAAGTTCTTGAACAACTGGTGGGTAATGTCCAGGTCTTCCTGGAACTTCTCCCGGCCCTTCTCGGTGTTTTCGCCGAACACGGTGAGCGTGCGCTTGTATTCACCGGCCGTCAGCACTTCAAAGTCGATGTCGTGCTTTTTCAGCAGGCGATTGACGTTGGGCAACTGCGCCACCACGCCAATGGAGCCGAGAATGGCGAACGGTGCGCTGATGATCTTCTCGCCGATGCACGCCATCATGTAGCCGCCGCTGGCCGCCACTTTGTCGATGCACACCGTCAATGGCACGCCGGCCTGGCGAATACGCGCCAGTTGCGAAGAGGCCAGGCCATAGCTGTGCACCATGCCGCCGCCGCTTTCCAGGCGCAGCACCACTTCGTCCTTGGGCGTGGCCAGGCTCAGCAGTGCGGTGATTTCATGGCGCAGGCTTTCGGTGGCCGAGGCCTTGATGTCGCCGTCGAAATCCAGCACGAATACCCGTGGCTTGGCCTCGGGCTTCTTCTTGTCTTTCTTCTTTTCGGCTTTACTTTCGGACTTGCGCAGGGCCTTGAGCTGGTCTTTGTCGAGCAGGCTCGACTCCAGGCGCTCGCGCAAGCCCTTGTAAAAATCATTCAGCTTGCTGACCTGCAATTGGCCGGCGGATTTACGACGACCTTTGCTGCGCAGTGCTGCAAAGCTGATCAGTACCACCAGAATAGCGACCACCAGGGTGACGGTCTTCGCCAGAAAGCTCGCGTATTCGGCCAGAAAATCCATATGTCTCCTTAAAAAAAGCACTGCGCCAGGCGCGGATGGCCCCAGCATACCGACGCCACCGCGAAGGAGCCAGTGATCAAACCGCCAGCAGGCGGGCTCCAACGCGCTTTTAAAACAAGCGTATGTTTTTTCATTGACAGCTCGCAGGCATCCTCATAACCTCGCCAGACTTTCAACGTACCGGGAAAACGGACGTGGGCAGCATTTATCTGATTCGACATGGCCAGGCCTCCTTCGGTGCAGACGACTATGACGTCCTCTCGCCCGTTGGCGTGGAACAAGCGCAAGTGCTCGGTCGCCACCTGGCAGACCTGGGCATTGCCTTTGACCGCTGCATCGCCGGCGACCTGCGTCGCCAGCAGCACACCGCCAGCGCCACGTTCGATCAGTACCGCGCCCTGGGCTTGCCGGTGCCAGCATTGGAAACAGACAGCGCGTTCAACGAGTTCGACGGCGAAGCGATTATTCGCGGCCTGTTGCCCGACCTGCTCGGCAGTGAACCGGATGCCGTGCACATCCTGCGCAATGGCCCGCAGAACCGCAGCGAGTTCCAGCGCATTTTCGCCCTCATCATCGAACGCTGGCTGGCCGGCACCTATGATCCACCGGGGCTTGAAAGCTGGCTGGGGTTTGTCGAGCGGGTCCAGGGTGGCTTGCAGCGCATCCTTGAAGCCGCGAACCACACCGACAAAATCGCCGTATTCACCTCCGGCGGCACCATCACCGCCCTGCTCCACCTGATTACCCGAATGCCTGCCGCCCAGGCCTTCGACATGAACTGGCAAATTGTTAACACCTCGCTCAACCACCTGAAGTTCCGTGGTCGCGAGGTGGCACTGGCTTCCTTCAACAGTCATGCCCACTTGCAACTGTTGAAGGCGCCGCAGCTCATCACTTTCCGATGAACTGCGGCCAACCGTGACCCCAAGGTCACTGGACTCTACCCTTAAGGATCGAAACCATGACTGACGTAGCTAAAGCAGTAGAAGCAATGAAAGCCAAATTCAACCCAAGCGCTGCCGTAGGCTTGGACCTGGTATTCGGTTTCCGTATCGACGACACCAAGAATTTCTCGCTGGTGGTCAAGGACCAGACCTGCGAGCTTAAAGAAGGTGAAAACCCTGACGCTCAGGTCACCCTGGTGATGGACAGCGAAACCCTGGAAGGCATCGTCGACGGTTCCACCGACGGCATGCAAGCGTTCATGGGCGGCAAGCTGCGCACCGAAGGCGACATGATGCTGGCGATGAAGCTGAGCGAGCTGTTCCCTTCCTGATTCAAGGGCAACCCTGAATGCTGATCCCGCCTCACCAGGCGGGATTTTTTTGCCTGCATTCTCGCAGTGAATAAAGCCCTCTGTGGGAGCTGGCTTGCCTGCGATGGCATCTACTCCCTTTTCCGGACACACCGCGGCGCCTGTATCGCAGGCAAGCCAGCTCCCACAGAAAAGCAAATCCGCAGGGGTGCTCAGGGTTTTGGTTGCAACAGTAACGCCACCAATGCACTCCAGCCGGTCTGGTGTGAAGCCCCCAACCCTCGCCCTGTCTCCCCATGAAAATACTCATGGAACAACACCAGGTCACGACTGGCCGGGTCCTCCTGCAACTGCGCATACCCCGCCATCGACGGCCGCACCCCGTTTTCATCCCTGAGAAACAACCGCGTCAGCCGCTCGCTGAGGCTGTCAGCCACCTCCTCCAGTGACGCCAGATACCCACTGCCCGTCGGGTACTCCACGGAAAAATGCTCCGCGTAATAGCGATGAAACTCGCGCAACGATTCAATCAACATGTAGTTCACCGGCATCCACAGCGGCCCGCGCCAATTGGAGTTGCCGCCGTACAAGCGTGAGTCGGATTCACCGGGTTGGTAACTGGCACACAGGGTGTCGCCATTCATCTTCAGCGCCAGGGGCTGCTCAGCGAAGGCCTTGGACAGGGCGCGCACGCCAAAGGCCGACAAGAACTCCTGATCATCCAACATGCGCCGCAGCAAATCCTTGGTGCGTTCACCGCGCAGCAGCGCCAGCAACAGGCGGTTGCCCTGCCCCGGCTCGGTCCAGCGCGAAACCAGCCTGGCCAGGTCTGGCCGATGATGCATAAAACCCAGCAGGCGCTCGCGCAAGCCTTCCAGGCCTTCGTGCTCGCGCTGTTCCAGCACCAGCACCGCGAACAGCGGCATTAACCCGACGATGGAGCGCAGGCGCACCGGTTCGCTCTGGCCATCAGGGCGGTGCAGCACGTCGTAGAAAAACTGGTCCTGCTCATCCCACAAGCCTTCGGCGCTGTCATCGACGCGGTTGATGGCGCCTGCGATGTAGAGAAAGTGCTCGAAAAACTTCACAGCAATATCCACATACACCCCATTACGCTTGGCCAGTTCCAGGCCGATGCGCATCAGGTCCAGGGCATAGGCCGCCACCCAGGCGGTGCCGTCGGCCTGGTCCAACTGGTAGCCCGGCGGCAACGTGGCCGAACGGTCGAACAAGGCGATGTTGTCCAGGCCCAGGAAACCGCCCTGGAACAGGTTGCGGCCCTCGGCGTCCTTGCGGTTGACCCACCAGGAGAAATTCAACAACAGTTTGTGAAAGATCCGCTCCAGAAAATCCATGTCACCCACGCCGGTCAGTGCCTTGTCCTGCTGATACACGCGCCAGCTGGCCCAGGCATGCACGGGCGGGTTGGCGTCGTCAAAGCGCCATTCATAGGCCGGCAATTGGCCGTTGGGGTGCATGAAGCGGTCCTTTACCAGCAACAACAGCTGTTGCTTGGCGTAACCAGGATCGATCAGCGCGATGGCCACTGCCTGGAAACCTTGATCCCAGGAGGCGTACCACGGGTACTCCCAAGTGTCGGGCATGGAGAGGATGTCGAAGTTGGACAGGTGCCGCCAATGGGTATTGCGGATGTGCAAGCGCTCGGGCGGTGGCGCCGGCTGGGCCGGGTCACCGTCGAGCCACTGGTTCACGTCAAAATAGTACAACTGCTTGGACCACAGCAGGCCTGCCAGGGCCTGGCGTTGCACATTGCGCGCATCGTCATCGGTAAGGCCCTGTTGCAAGACCGCGTAGAAGTCATCGGCCTCCTGGCGGCGCTGTTCGAACAGCTTGCGCGCATTGACATCGGGCGCGTCCACAGGCGCAAAGCGCAGGTAAAGGGTTTTGCTTTCCTGGCCCGCCAGTTCAAGGGTGAAATGCGCGGCCACTTTGGTGCCCGCGTCCCGGCGAATGGCCGACTCAACCCCGCCCACCACGTAATCGTTGATCCCATCCTTGAACGGCCCCGGCGCCGGTTGCCCGTCCAGTTTGGGTCGGTTGGTCTGGTTTTCACAGAACAGCCATTGCCCCCCCTCCTGGCCCCAGGCGCTGAGGTGGCGATCATCGAGTTCATGATGACGAGCCAGCACTCGCTCACCGTCCAGCGTCAAGCTGGGCTTGGGTGCATCGAGCGTCCAGCTCCAGTCATTGCGCGCCCAGAGCTGGGGCAGTACCTGCAGGCGTGTGGGTTGGTCCGAACGGTTATGCACGGTGACGCGCATGAAGATATCGTCGGGCTGATGCTTGGCATATTCGACGCTGATGTCGCAGTAGTGGTTGTCTGCAAACACACCGGTATCGAGGATTTCATACTCGGCGTCCGTCAGCCCGCGACGGGCGTTTTCGGCGATCAGGTCGGCGTACGGAAAGGCCGCATGGGGGTATTTGTAGAGCATGCGCATATAGGCATGGCTCGGCACGCCATCGACGAAAAAGTACAGTTCCTTGACGTCTTCACCGTGGTTGCCTTCGGCGTTGTTGAGGCCGAACAGGCGCTCCTTGAGGATTGCATCGCGCTCGTTCCACAGCGCCAGGCCCAGGCACCAGCGTTGTGCCTTGTCACTGAAACCGGCCAAGCCGTCCTCGCCCCAGCGATAGGCGCGGCTGCGTGCGTGCTCATGGGGGAAGTAGGCCCAGGCGTCGCCGTCGGCGCTGTAGTCTTCGCGCACCGTGCCCCATTGGCGTTCACTCAAGTACGGGCCCCACTCGCGCCACCGCTCGGCGTGTTGCGTTGCCAGGCGCTGGCCTTCAATGGTGCCCAGCAGGTTGGTTGCGGGTTTGGCCGTCATCGGGTCCTCCTTCACCTACACAGTGAGGCGCAGTGTAGAGCGCAATGACGCCCGCTTGCACATGAAGACTTGGACGCAGGGTCAACTCATTCATTTGCAGAATGAAGTCCAGAGGAATCTTCGTTTGCAAGCCAGCCGGCGGCTCAACAAAATCAGGCAAAGGCCACGTTCATCGCTCCAGTCATCAGGAATTTTTCTATGCACGCCACCGCCCATGTCAGCCCCGATGAGATCCGCAAGGGCTTTTCAAAGGCCATGTCCGACATGTATCGAGATGAAGTGCCCTTGTATGGCGCGCTGCTGGAGTTGGTGGCCGAGACCAATGCCCGCGTGCTCGACAGCGAACCGGCCCTGGCGCACCACCTGCAACGTACCGGCGAAATCCAGCGCCTGGACATGGAACGCCACGGCGCCATCCGCCTGGGCACCGCTGCGGAACTGGCAACCATCAGCCGTTTATTCGCGGTGATGGGCATGCAACCGGTGGGCTACTACGACCTCACCCCCGCCGGCGTGCCCGTGCACTCCACCGCCTTTCGCGCCGTACATGAACACGCGCTGCAAACCAGCCCGTTTCGCGTGTTCACCTCATTGCTGCGCCTGGAACTGATCGAAAACCCCGACCTGCGCGCCTTCGCCGAAAGCGCCCTGGCTAAGCGCTCGATCTTTACCGCCGAGGCCTTGGCCTTGATCGAACAAGCAGAAACCCAAGGCGGCTTGAATGCCAGCGACGCCGAGGCTTTTATCCGCCAGGCCCTGGAGACGTTCCGCTGGCACCACACTGCCACGGTCACCGGTGCCCAGTACCAGCAACTCAGCGACCAGCACCGCCTGATCGCCGATGTCGTCGCCTTCAAGGGCCCGCACATCAACCACCTCACCCCACGCACCCTGGACATCGACCAGGTGCAGGCCGCCATGCCCGGCAAAGGCATCACCCCCAAAGCCGTGATCGAAGGCCCACCCCGGCGCCAGTGCCCGATCCTGCTGCGCCAGACCAGCTTCAAGGCCCTGGACGAACCCATCGCCTTCACCGACGCCCACGGCAGCCACAGCGCGCGCTTCGGCGAAATCGAACAACGCGGCGTCGCGCTCACGCCCAAAGGCCGCGCCCTGTACGACCAACTGCTGAACGCCGCCCGCGACGAACTCGGCACCTTCCCCAATGAAGCCAACGCCGAACGCTATGTGCACTTGATGGAGCAGCACTTTCACGCCTTCCCCGATAACTACCCGCACATGCGCGAACAGGGCTTGGCGTATTTTCGCTACTTCGTCACCGATAAAGGCCTGGCAGCACGCAGCCATGCCGACCAGCCCCGCACATTGGAGGGGCTGGTCAACGCCGGCCATGTGGCGGTGGAACCGCTGGTGTACGAGGATTTTCTGCCGGTCAGTGCGGCGGGAATTTTCCAGTCAAACCTGGGGGATGGGGCGCAGAGTCACTACGCGGGCAACTCCAACCGAGCGGCCTTCGAACAGGCGCTGGGACGCAGGACGATTGATGAGTTGCAGTTGTATCAGCAGACGCAGCAGCGCTCTATGGATATATGCGTTGAAACGCTGTTGAAATGACTGAACGCCAGGCGCCACGGCCTTAATGGTAACCACGATGCGAAGCGAGTCGCTCTTGATCTGGCTCTTGATCTGCTTGTGATCTTGATCTCAGGCGCCCCGTTAAACCACGCTGGCCGGAATTCGACAGGGATTTGGGGGGTAAACCGGCAGGGATGCCGGTTTAGCCGCCCCGCGCCATGGATGGCGCGTGGCGGCGGCCCCCCAAATCACTGGCGGATTACGGGCACACCGAGCCTAAGCGAGGTGCCGAGTGGTGGGGCAAGAGCGTTTTGCTTACTTTTGCGCTGTTCAAAAGTGAGCCGCCGTCAGGGCGGAACCCTAAGTGGCCGTTACCGTAGCAATGGATATGTACACCATCCAACTGTGTTGCCTGCAAGGCCGCCTTCGCGAGCAAGCCCGCTCCCACAGTTTGATCTCTGAGTGTCAGGTAGATAGGTGTTGGCTGACAGGCCGCTATCGCAGGCAAGCCAGCTCCCACATTTGGACTGCCGGGGTGTCAGGTGGATAGGCGTCGGCTGGGAGGCCGCCATCGCAGGCAAGCCAGCTCCCACAGGCAGCATTTCCATCCCGACCGATTCAGCCCTGTGTTGCATGAATTCTGAGGATGCCCACCCGGCTCAACAACGCAATCCTTGCGCCGCAACAAGCCCCAGAGCCGAGTGGACGGGGCGCATCATAAGGAGTGAAACGGCACTTGTCCTCCAAACAATTCTGAACAAATGTGCACATTCCAAATGTGTGGCGAGGGATTGCTCAACCCAGCCGCCCCACAATTTCGTCTTTGACCAATAGCCGTTTCTTCTTCAGCTTTTCCACCTCCTCATCGCTGGCACTGGCTTTTTCCGCCGCCAGCACCTCCCCGTCGGCAGCATCATATTGGGTGAGCAACGAATCCAACCGTTTGTCCTGCGCCCTGCGTTCGTGAACAACTTCCTTGCTCAACCCCAAGTCCTGATACAGGTCGTGTTTCACTGGCATGGCGTACCTCCACAGATTGATCGATGGTCTACGCCCTTGAAGCTAGCCCATTCCAACCGGTCTTGTCATGTTTGAGATCAATCGCATCCCGTTCGTCGCGGCGCATGCGATGGGATCAAACCTTTGCCCCACCCTGCCCTCAACTGTAGATCGCCACCCCAGGGAGAACGGTTTTATGAATCACGTTGCCACTGCTGCCGACACCCAATGCATCAACACCCTGCGCACCCTGGCCATGGATGCCGTGCAGAAGGCCAACTCGGGCCATCCGGGCACGCCCATGGGCCTGGCGCCGGTGGGTTATACGTTGTGGAGTCGCTTCCTGCGTTATCACCCCGAGCATCCCGACTGGCCCAACCGTGACCGTTTTGTATTGTCGGTGGGGCATGCCTCGATGCTGCTGTATTCGCTGTTGCACCTGGCCGGTGTGGTGGAGATCGATGCCCATGGCCAGCGCTCGGGCCAGCCGGCTGTCAGCCTGGACGATATCAAGCAGTTCCGGCAGATCGGCTCCAAGACCCCTGGCCATCCCGAGTACCGCATGACCACCGGCGTGGAAACCACCACGGGCCCGTTGGGCCAGGGCTGCGCCAACAGCGTGGGCATGGCCATGGCCGAGCGCTGGCTGGCTGAGCGCTTCAACCGCGACGGCCAGGTGCTGTTTGACTACGACGTCTACACCCTGTGCGGTGACGGCGACATGATGGAAGGCATCAGCAGCGAAGCCGCGTCCCTGGCCGGGCATTTGAAGCTCGATAACCTGTGCTGGATCTACGACAACAACACCATCAGCATCGAGGGCCACACTGAGCTGGCGTTCAGTGAAGACGTGATCCAACGCTTCCGGGCCTATGGCTGGCACACCGTACACGTCACCGATGCCAATGACTTGCAGGCGTTGAGCGTGGCGCTGGAAACCTTCAAGGCCAATACTGGTGCCCCCACCTTGATCGTGGTGGACAGCGTGATCGGCTACGGCTCACCGCACAAACACAACACCGCTGCGGCCCATGGCGAGCCACTGGGCGAGGACGAGATTCGCCTGACCAAGGCCGCCTATGGCTGGCCGCAGGATTCAAGTTTTCTGGTGCCCGAAGAGGCCCGCACACTGCTGCGCGATGCTCTTTACGAACGTGCCGAACCGCTGTTTGCCGAATGGAACCAGACTCTGGCCGCCCTCGACCCGCAACGAGCCGATGAACTGCAACGCATGCGCGCCGGGGAAATGCCCGAACAATGGCAAGCGCACCTGCCAGACTTTGCCGCCGATGCCAAAGGCGTCGCCAGCCGTGCCTCGGGCGGCGAGGTATTGAATGCCTTCGCCCAACAGATCCCCTGGCTGCTGGGCGGTTCGGCAGACCTGTCGCCCTCGACCAAGACCAACCTCACCTTCGACGGTGCCGGGCGTTTCAGCGCCGATGACTACAGCGGGCGCAACCTGCACTTCGGTATCCGCGAACACGCCATGGGCGCGATTGCCAATGGCATGGCGCTGTCCTACCTACGCCCGTACACCTCGACCTTCCTGGTGTTCAGCGACTACATGAAACCGCCGATCCGCCTGGCGGCGATCATGGAGTTGCCGGTGATCTTCGTGTTTACCCATGACTCCATCGGCGTCGGCGAAGATGGGCCGACACACCAACCTATCGAACACCTGACCCAATTGCGCGCCACCCCGGGGCTGTTGACCCTGCGCCCAGGCGATGCCAATGAAACCCTGGAACTGTGGAAGGTGGCACTGGCACAAACCCATCGGCCCAGCTGTATGGTGTTATCGCGCCAGGCACTGCCGACCCTCGACCGCAACCACTATGCCGCCGCCTCCGGTGCGGCCAAAGGTGCCTATGTGTTGGCCGGTGCAGATCAACCTGAAGTCATCCTGATCGCCACCGGCAGCGAAGTCAGCCTGGCGGTGGCCGCGTATGAGCAGCTCAAAGAGCAAGGCATTGGCGCTCGGGTGGTGTCGATGCCCAGTTGGGAGTTGTTTGAAGACCAGGAGCAAGCCTACCGTGACAGCGTCCTGCCACCGGCGGTGAAAGCCCGCGTAGTGGTGGAGCAAGCGGGGCCCTTGGGATGGGACCGCTACGTCGGGCAGACCGGCGCCAAAGTGGTGATGAACAGCTTCGGCGCCTCGGCCCCGCTGGCCAAGTTGCAGGAGAAGTTCGGGTTTACCCTGGAGAATGTGGTGAAGCTGGCCAAAGAGCAGATCCAGCACAACCTCACTGACTAACACTGGGCTTAATGTGGGAGCGGGCTTGCTCGCGAAGACGTCGGCCCAGCACACATTGATGTTGACTGACCTGCCGCTTTCGCGAGCAAGCCCGCTCCCACAGGACTGGCATCTGGGCTTGCCCCTCCCACATTTTGGACATCAGCACCCGTTAGATCAGTGATTGGGCTAGATAAGGTGCGGTGCGGCTGTGTTTGCTCTTGGCAACCTTTTGCGGCGTACCGCACGCCACCACCTTCCCGCCCAGGTCCCCTGCCCCCGGGCCGATATCAATCACCCAATCACTTTGGGCCACCACGCGCATTTCGTGCTCCACCACAACCACCGTATGCCCTGCCTCCACCAAATGATTCAACTGGCTGAGCAAACGATCGACGTCCTTGGGGTGCAAGCCGGTGGTGGGTTCGTCCAAGACATACAAGGTGGCGCCCCGGGCGTTACGTTGCAGTTCGGTGGCGAGTTTGATGCGTTGGGCTTCACCGCCGGACAGCTCGGTAGCCGGCTGCCCCAGGCGCAGATAACCCAGGCCGATATCGCGCAGCACGACTAACGAACGCAGGATGCCCGGCTGCTCGGCAAACACCTGCACCGCCTGCTCCACCGTCAGCCCCAGCACCTGGGCGATGTTCAAGCCCTGCCATTTGATCGCCAGGGTATCGGGGTTATAGCGCGCGCCGTGGCAGGTCGGGCATGGCGCGTACACGCTGGGCATGAACAGCAATTCAACGCTGACAAAACCTTCACCCTCACAGTTCGGGCAACGGCCCTTGGCGACGTTGAAGGAGAACTGCCCGGCATCGTAGTCGCGCTTCCTGGCCGCTGGCGTGGCGGCGAACAGTTTGCGCACGTTGTCGAACAGCCCGGTGTAGGTCGCCAGGTTGGAGCGCGGCGTGCGGCCGATGGGCTTCTGGTCCACCTGCACCAGGCGCTGGATGTGTTCCAGCCCGGCGCTGATGCGCCCGCCACTGGCTTGCGGTGCGGCATCCTCCAGGCTCGGTTCGTCGTCGCTTTCCAGCACGCGCCCCAGGCCCGTGCCCACCAACTCCAACAGCGCCTGGCTGACCAGGCTGGATTTGCCCGAGCCGGAAATACCGGTCACCGCGGTGAAACAGCCCAGTGGGAAATCCACGTTCAAATCTTTAAGGTTATTTCGCGTCACGCCCTCCAGCGTCAGCCACCCGGCCGGCTCGCGGCTTGGCGCATTGGTCGGGCGAGGTTGGGCAAACAGGTATTCGCGGGTCTGCGAGGCCTCGACATCCGCCAACCCTGCGGGTGGCCCGCTGTACAGCACTTGCCCGCCATGCTCGCCGGCAGCCGGGCCCACGTCGATCAGCCAGTCGGCGCGGCGCATGGTTTCCAGGTCATGTTCCACTACAAATAGTGAATTGCCTGCGGCTTTCAAACGATCAAGCGCAGTGAACAACGCCTCGCCATCCGCCGGGTGCAGACCCGCCGACGGCTCATCGAGCACATAAATAACGCCGAACAACTGCGAACCCAATTGGGTGGCCAGCCGCAGACGCTGCAACTCCCCGGACGACAAGGTCGGCGTGCTACGCTCCAGGGACAGATAGCCCAGGCCCAGCTCGATCAAGGTGTTGACCCGCTCGAGCAAGTCCTGGGCGATGCGTTGGGCCGCCAGGCGTTTCTCCACCGACAGCTTCATGGTGTCTTGCCCCGCTGCCACCGGCCGCAGCAAGTCGGCCAATTGCGCCAGGGACAATTGCGACAACTCGCCGATATCCACCCCGGCAAACTTCACCGACAGCGCCGCCTGGGTCAGGCGCTTGCCCTCGCACAAGGGGCAGGCACTGCCTTGCATGAACTGCGACACGCGCTTTTTCATCAGCGCGCTTTGGGTGTGGGCGAAGGTGTGCAGGATATAGCGCCGAGCGCCGCTGAAGGTGCCTTGGTAACTGGGCTCCAACTTGCGTTTCAATGCCTCGCGGGTCTGCTGTGGAGTGAAGCCGGCGTACACCGGTACGGTGGGGGTTTCTTCGGTGAACAGAATCCAGTCGCGCTGCTTTTTCGGCAGCTCGCGCCACGGGATGTCCACGTCATAGCCCAGGGTCACGAGGATGTCGCGCAGGTTCTGGCCCTGCCACGCCAACGGCCAGGACGCCACTGCACGCTGGCGGATGGTCAAGGACGGATCGGGCACCATCAGCGCCTCGGTCACTTCATACACGCGGCCCAGGCCGTGGCATTGCGGGCACGCGCCCTGGGGCAGGTTCGGCGAGAAGTCCTCGGCGTACAACATGGCCTGCCCTTTCGGATAACGGCCGGCGCGGGAGTAGAGCATGCGGATCAAGCTCGACAAGGTGGTGACACTGCCCACCGACGAGCGCGCACTGGGAGTACCGCGTTGCTGTTGCAGGGCCACGGCGGGCGGCAAGCCTTCGATGCTGTCTACATCTGGCACGCCGACTTGGTCGATCAAGCGCCGCGCATAGGGCGCCACCGATTCGAAATAGCGGCGCTGGGCCTCGGCATACACCGTGGAAAACGCCAGGGACGATTTGCCGGAGCCAGACACGCCGGTAAATACCACCAGGGCGTCCCGGGGAATATCCACATCGACATTACGCAAGTTATGTTCACGGGCGCCACGCACCCTGACAAAGCCCGTTTGCTGGGCGGTGAGCGGCGGGATGTTGCGCGTTGATGTCATGGGCAACCTTGTCTTGCGCTTAGCACCCTGCGCACGCGTTGGGTCAGGGCATCGGGGCTGTAGGGTTTGCTCAGCAGGTGGATATCGGCGCTGAGCAGATTATTGGAAGACAGAATGTCGCGGGTATGACCAGAGGTAAACAGCACCGGCACCGGCGGGTTCTGCGCGCGGGCCCAAGTGGCCAGGTCGGTGCTCTTGACCCGACCGGGCATCACCACGTCGGTAAAGATCAGGTCCGGCGACACGCCGCGCTGCAACACTTGCATCGCGCGGTCGCCATCTTCGGCGGTCAGTACGGTATAGCCCGACTGCTGCAGCAACTCGACCACCGTCAGGCGCACGCCTTCGTTGTCTTCGACCACCAGGATGGTTTCCTGGCCGCTGCCTTGCGGATCCGCATCACTGTCGTCGTCAAAGCATTCAGGCTCCAGGCAGTGGGGAAAATACATCTGCACCACCGAGCCCTTGCCCTCCTCGCTCCACATGTCCACATGCCCGCCGCTCTGGCGCACAAAACCGAACACCATGCTCAGGCCCAGGCCGGTGCCGTGGCCTTCGCGCTTGGTGGTGAAGAAGGGTTCGAATGCACGCTTGAGGGTCGCCTCGGACATGCCCACGCCGGTGTCGGCCACCGCCAGGCGCACGTATTCGCCGGGCTTGATGCTTTTACCGACGCAATCGTGCGGGTTGAGGATGACGTTTTCCCCGGTGATACGAATCACACCCTCGCCCTGCATGGCATCCCGGGCGTTGATCGCCAGGTTGAGCAACGCGTTTTCCAGCTGGTTGCGGTCGACATTGATGCACCAGGAATCCTGGGGCAATTGCACGTCGATATGAATGGTTTCCCCCAGCGCCCGTTGCAACAGCTCGCCCAGGCCGGCGTAGATGCGCTGCGGGTTGTACACCGCCGGCGACAAGGGCTGGCGACGGGCAAAGGCCAGCAGTTGCGAGGACAGCTTGGCCCCACGTTCCACGGCGGCGATGGCGGCGGTGACGCGACGTTGCACCTGGGGGTTGTCCGGCTCATGCCGGGCAAGCAAATGCAGGTTGCCGGCGATCACTTGCAGCAGGTTATTGAAGTCATGGGCCACGCCACCGGTCAGGCCGCCAATCGCTTCCAGCTTCTGTGACTGGCGCAACTGGTCTTCGGCGGCCGACCGCGCCTGCACTTCAGCGGCCACGCGTTGCTCCAGATTATGGGTGAGCTCCTGGCGCACCCGCTCGGACTTCACCAGTTCGGTGGTTTCCACCACAATCGCCAGCACCCCGGCCGGCTGTTGGTTGTCCCCGGCCACGGGGCGGTAATAGAGGTCCAGCCATACGCTTTCCGGTTGGCCGTGACGCGATAGCACCAGCTCCTTGTTATTGAACGACAAGGTGCCGCCCGCCAGGCACGTATCCACCACATGCCGATTGAACTCGGCCACTTCCGGCCAGCCCAGTTCCACCGGTGTACCCAACAGGTAGGGATGGCGCCCGCCGGCAAATGCCGAATAGCTGTCGTTGTAGATCATGTACCCCGCCCGCCCCCACAGCATCACCATCGGCACGGGTGAGGCCAGCATCATTTGCACGGTGCACGCCAGGCTCGTGGACCACTGATCCAAGGGGCCAAGGTCGGTGCTGGACCAGTCAAATGTGCGAATCCGCTGGGCCATTTCGCCGGCCCAGCCTTCACAGCCGTGGGGGTTGGATAAAAATTGCATGATTGGGCTCTGTGCGGGGACAAGACAGTCGCAAGTTTTGGAGCGCGCCGGCGATGGATGGTTTCATCTTGAATACACAGGAATGCAGAAACTACTGAACTCAATGAAAATCCCGGCTGCGCACCACAATCCCCTCCAGCAGCGGCGTCAAATCGGTGAGCCGCCCGGCGATCAAATGCCGCACCTCACCCACCGCCTCCCAACGGCCGTCCACCTTGAGCAAACGCGAGCCTACCAGCGCCTGGCGCTGACGCTCGGCCAGGTCGCGCCAGACCACCACATTGAGGTTGCCGAACTCATCTTCCAGGGTAACAAAGGTCACGCCGCTCGCCGTGCCTGGGCGCTGGCGGCCGGTGACCAGCCCGGCGATGCTCACGTTGCGCCCATGTTCCACCATTAGCAACTCCTGGGAACTGCGGCAGCGGCGCCGGCGTAACTCGGCGCGCAACAACGCCAGGGGATGGGGCCCCAGGGTGGTACCGAGGCTAGCGTAATCGGCGTGCAAATCTTCGCCTACCGTGGGCTCGGGCAATGCCACCCGCGTTTCATCGGGGCTCGGCAGGCCGGCAAACAAGCCCAGTTGCTGATGCACACCGGCCACGTCCCAGCGCGCCTGATGGCGGTTGCCGGCCAGGGCGCTCAAGGCCCCGGCGTCCGCGAGCAGCGCCTGGGCACGTGCATCCAGGCCGGCGCGGGCGTCCAGGTCAGCGATGTCGCTGAATGGTCGACGCTGACGCACCGCTTCGATACGCCGCCCATCGTCCTCGCGAAACCCCGAGATCATGCGCAGGCCCAGGCGAATCGCCGGTTGCTGGCCGTCGATGGGCTCCAGGCTGCAGTCCCAGTCACTGGCCTGCACATCCACGGGGCGGATCTGCAAGCGATGGCGCCGCGCGTCCTGCAGGATCTGGTCCGGGCTGTAGAAGCCCATGGGCCAGCTGTTGATCAGGGCGCAGGCGAAGGCCGCCGGTTCATGGCATTTGAGCCAGCAACTGGCATACGTCAGCAAGGCAAAACTGGCGGCGTGGGACTCAGGAAAACCATAGCTGCCAAAGCCCTTGATCTGCTCGAAAATCTGCGCGGCAAAGGCTTCGGTGTAGCCGTTTTTGAGCATGCCGGTGCGCAGGCGCTGCTGATGGGGCTCCAGGCCGCCGTGGCGTTTCCAGGCGGCCATGGAACGGCGCAACTGGTCGGCTTCGCCGGGGCTGTAGTCGGCGGCGACCATGGCGATTTGCATCACCTGTTCCTGGAACAGCGGGATGCCCAGGGTGCGCTCCAGCACGGCTTTCAATTGCGGCGACGGATAGGTCGTGGGCTCTTCATTGTTCCGCCGCCGCAAATACGGATGCACCATGCCGCCCTGGATCGGCCCGGGGCGCACAATGGCAACCTCGATCACCAGGTCATAAAACGTCTGCGGCTTGAGCCTGGGCAACATCGACATCTGCGCCCGCGACTCGATCTGGAACACACCGATGGTGTCGGCCTTGCTGATCATGGCGTAGGTGGCCGGGTCTTCCTTGGGAATCGTGGCCAGGCTCAAGTCTCGGTGGCGATGCCGGCGCAGCAAATCGAAGCAGCGGCGGATCGCGCTGAGCATGCCCAGGGCGAGGATGTCCACCTTGAGCAAACCAACGGCGTCGAGGTCGTCCTTGTCCCACTGGATAATGGTGCGCTCGGCCATGGCCGCATTTTCCACCGGCACCAGGGTGTCCAGCGGGTATTCGCTGATCACAAAGCCGCCAGGGTGCTGGGACAGGTGCCGGGGAAAACCGATCAGTTGCTGGGTGAGCGTCAAGACCCGGCGCAGCAGTGGGCTGTCCGGGTCGAAGCCGCTTTCACGCAGGCGCTCCAACGGTGGCGCTTCATCGCTCCAGCGCCCGCAGCAATCGGCCAAGGCGTTGATCTGGTCTGCCGGCAGCCCGAGGGCCTTGGCCACATCGCGTACTGCGCCTGTGGCGTGGTAACTGCTGACCACCGCCGTCAAGGCTGCACGGGTGCGGCCATAGCGCTGGAACACGTATTGCAGCACCTCTTCGCGGCGTTCGTGCTCAAAGTCCACGTCGATATCCGGCGGCTCGTTGCGCTCTTTGGACAGGAAGCGCTCGAACAGCAGGTTGGTCAGGCTCGGGTTGATTTCGGTGATGCCCAGGGCAAAACACACCGCCGAGTTAGCCGCCGAACCTCGGCCCTGGCACAGGATCGAACGGCTGCGGGCGAAGCGCACAATGTCATGCACGGTGAGGAAATAGCTTTCGTAGCCCAGTTCGCTGATCAGCTGCAGTTCACGCTGGATTTGCTGCAAGGTCTTGTCGTCGATGCCTTCGGGCCAACGCTGGGCGATGCCTTCTTCGGTGAGGGTGCGCAGCCAGGATTGGGCATCATGGCCTGCGGGCACCAGCTCGCGTGGATAGTGATAGCGCAGCTGGCCGAGGTCGAAAGTGCAGCGCCGCGCGATGGCGAGGGTTTCGTCCAGCAAGGCCTGGGGGTACAGCGCCGCCAGGGCATCCAGGCTGCGCAGGTGGCGTTCGCCATTGGGGTGCAGGCGCGTGCCGGCTTCGGCCACCGGCACGTGGTGGCGGATGGCGGTCATGGTGTCTTGCAGGGCCCGGCGGCCCCGCGCATGCATATGCACATCGCCGCAGGCCACGGCAGGGATTTGCAGGCTGTGGGCCAGTTGCAAGCGCTGTTGCAGATGGCGCGCATCGTCCTGGCCACAATGCAGGTGCACCGCCAGCCACAGGCGTTGGTCGAAGGTGCGGCGCAGCCAGTCGAGGCTGGCCTGGGTGTCGCTGTCTTGCGCCACCCACAACGCCAACAGGCCGGGCAGCGGTTGCTCGAAATCTTCCTGTAGCAGGCGATAGCGGCCCTTTTCAGCCCGCCGCCGGGCCAGGGTGATCAGCCGGCACAGGTGCTGATAACCGCTCAGGTTCTCCACCAGCAGCACCAGTTTCGGGCCGTTTTCGATGTGCATTTCACTGCCGATAATCAACGGCAAGTCAACGGCTTTGGCAGCTTGCCAGGCCCGCACGATGCCCGACAGCGTGCATTCATCGGTGATCGCCAGGGCGCTGTAGCCTTGGCGTTTTGCGCGCTCGAAAAGTTCCAGCGCACTGGAGGCGCCGCGCTGGAAGCTGAAATTGGACAGGCAGTGCAGCTCGGCATAACTCATGCACCGCCCTCCCTTGTAGGAGCGAGCTTGCTCGCGAAAAACCCGAGGGCACCGCGTTCATCCTGGTTTCCCGCGTTATCGTTGACGACCTTCGCGAGCAAGCTCGCTCCTACAGTAGGTGACGGCCCAAGGCTCATGCAAACCACCCTTGCAACCACAGCCCATCGCCTTGCCCCACCGTGCGATAGGCCCAACCCTGCTGGCCGGCGCGGGTCTGGACCAGGTAATAGTCGCGGCGCACATCGGCACCATCCCACCAGCCGGATTCAATGCGCTCCGGGCCCATCAGGATCTGTACGCCGTGTTCGGCCAGCAAGGTCGGTTGCGGCAATAACCAGCCTGGGCGCCGGACCTTGTTCAAGCTCGGGCACGGCTGGCTGTCGGTCGCGGCCTGCCAGGCGCATTCTGGGCGGTGGTCGGCCTGAAAACGCAGGCCCTGCACCGCCTCATCCCCCAGGCGCGCACGCAGGCGTTCGCGCAATTGTTCCCACGGCAGGGTTTGTTGCGGGCGGTCGTCGAAGAGGTCCTGGCGTTGCGGCACGAACACCGGCAAGTCCTCGGCCACCAGGCGCACGCCCCGCACCGGCGCGGTGACCTGTACCTGCTCCAGGCGCCCACGGGCCAGTTCGAACAACATCGAAGGCTCGCGCTCGGCGCTGAGCAGGCCCACCTTGATCACGCTGTCGTGTGTCTGGGCATGTTCCAGGTGCAGGTCAAAGCGCTGCACGCCACTGTCGCGGCCACACAGGAACGCCGACAGGTCGCCGGTCAAGCGCCGCAAGGGGAACAACAGCGCCTGGTGGGATTGCACGTCGAAATTCAACTCGATGCGTGCATCGAACTGGTCCGGCGGTTGATAAAAATCCAGGGCCAATGGTCGCTGCCCACTCAGGGCGTCGAGGTGCTTGAGCAGGCTGGCGTCAAAGCGTCGCGCCAGGGTATGCCGGGGCAAGGCCTGCACCTGGGCCAGGCTGCGCAGGCCCATGCGCGACAAGGCGGTGGCGGCCTGGGGTTCAAGGCCCGCCCGGTCGATAGGCAGCGACGCCAGGGCCTGCATCAAGGCGCTGTCATCGGCCACGGCCAGGCCGTCGTAGCCGTTTGCCAATACCCGCGCCGCCGCCGGGTTGGGCGCAGCGACGATGCGGTGACGAAAGCCAAGCTCGGTCAGCTCTTTGCGCAAACGCGCCTCGAGTTGCGGCCAGGGCCCGAACAGGCCCAGGCTCGATTCGATCTCGAATAACAAGGCCCGTGGGTAATACAGGCTGACCTGGGAGCTGAAGCGATAGGCCCAGGCGGCCAGAAACTGCTGCAACCGCTCAATCTCCAACGGGTCGTATTCGACACAGGCAAACTGCTTGGCCAGGGCATGGGCTGCCGTCAACGATTGCCCGGGGCGCAGGCCCAAGGCGCGGGCGGCGGCGTTGACGGCTTGCAACACGCGCCGCTGCGGCGTGCCGGCCAGCAAAGCCAGCGGCTGCTCGGGTTCGGGGTGCACACGCTGTGCCCCGTCCAGCGCCAATTGCGGGAAGACAATACACACCCAACGCATGGCAACCTCAATGCCCCGCCAGGGCAATCGGCGCCGGATGGGCCAGCCCGCCACGGCACTTGAGCACCCGCACTTGCGCGGGCCTGGCCTCGACCGCCAGGCGCAGAGCGGCGGGCGAGGCATTGATCGCCTCGCTAAGGGAGCGCCAGGCAAACGCCAGGGTCTGCCCGGTTTCGGCCGCCACCTGCAAACGCCGCAAGGCGCGATCATCGGCCTTGCGCGGCCAGCACAACACCGCACCGCAACTGCCCGAACGCAGGCATTGCTCCACCGCCCACAGTGCGTCGCGCTCCTCGGCCCGGATAATGGATAACTGGCGCACATCCACCCCGGCGTTCTGCCACGCATGGGGATAGGGGGTATAGGGCGGCGCCACCAGCACAATGCGCTCGCCCAGGGCCGACAAGCGCGCCAGTGTGGGCAGCACCAGTTGCAACTCGCCCACCCCGTCCTGGGCCATCAGGATTTCACTCAAGGCCGATTCCGGCCAGCCGCCACTAGGCAGCACCGCATCCAGCGCCGCCAGCCCCGTGGGATGTACGCTGGCCGGTGGCGCGGCGGGCCGGCCCTTCCAGACTCGCCCGCCATTGAACAGCGAGTCCAGGGCAACCACGGCGCCCATCAGCCTTGCCTCACCAGGCCGCAGAACACGCCTTCGATGGCCAGGTCCTGCTCGGGCCCGACCACGATGGGTTGATACGCCGGGTTGCGCGGCAACAGGCGAACCCTGTCGCCGTGGCGCTCGAAACGCTTGATGGTGACGTCACCGTCCAGGCGCGCCACCACAATCTGCCCGTTCAAGGCTTCGACAGTGCGGCGTACGCCCACCAGGTCGCCATCGAGAATGCCATCTTCAATCATCGAATCGCCCTGCACTCGCAGCAAGTAGTCGGGGGTTTTGGCGAAGGTGGCGGGGTCCAGTTGCAAGCGGCTGTGCACCTCGGCATCGGCGCCAATCGGCCGACCGGCCGCCACGCGGCCGAGCACCGGCACATCCAGCCACTCGGGACGCGCCGGTTGATTGAGCAAGCGAATGCCACGGGCCTGGTTGGGGTTGACCTCTATAAACCCGGCTTCGGTCAGCGCCACCACATGCTTGCGGGCGACGCTGCGCGAGGCGAAGCCGAACGCCTCGGCGATCTCGGCGAGGCTGGGAGGCTGGCCTTGTTGCGCGATGCGCTCGCGGATGAAGGTCAGGATGGCGGTGCGGCGGGGAGTCAGGTTTGTCATGGAGTACATTTGTACTCCTGTGGGAAATTTCTGACAATAACCGTCAGTCTGCTCGTTGCCACATACCTGCGGGCTTGCTCGCGAAAGCGGTGGGTCAGTTGTCACATGTGCTAGCGGATACACCGCCTTCGCGAGCAAGCCCGCTCCCACATGAAGGCATAGGTATCTACATAACTCTGTAGGTTGTAGCCGACGACGGTAACCACGATGCGAAGCGAGCCGCTCTTGATCTTGCTCTTGATCTGCTTTTGATCTTAGGCGCCCCGTCAAACCACGCTGGCCGGAATTCGACAGGGATTTGGGGGGTAAACCGGCAGGGATGCCGGTTTAGCCGCCCCGCGCCATGGATGGCGCGTGGCGGCGGCCCCCCAAATCACTGGCGGATTACGGGCACACCGAGCCTGAGCGAGGTGCCGAGTGGTGGGGCAAGAGCGTTTTGCTTACTTTTGCGCTGTTCAAAAGTGAGCCGCCGTCAGGGCGGAACCCTAGGTGGCCGTTACCGCAGGAATGGATAGGTACACAATCCAACTGTGTTGACTGTCAGACCGCCTTCGCGAGCAAGCCCGCTCCCACAGTTTGATCGTGGTGTGTCAGGTTGATAGGCGTCGGCTGCCTAATCGTCACGGGAGCAAGCTCCCTCGCCACAGATTCAGCGTCGTGCCGAAGTTGTGTAGATACCTATGCACAGGAAGGCATACCTCACCACCCCTCTTTCAACATCCGCACCTCCAGATGCTGCAACAACATAATCGTCTTGCCATCCACAATCTCCCCACTTTGCACCATCGCCAGCGCCTGCTCGAAGCCCAGCTCCAACACCTCGATATCCTCGCCCTCTTCTTCCAGGCCACCACCCGCCCCCACTCGGTCGCCTGGCTGGTATTCACCGATAAAAAAGTGAATCCGCTCGGTTACCGATCCTGGGCTCATGAACGCCGCGTAGATTTTCTCCACATGCCCCACGCGATAGCCGGTCTCTTCCTCGGCCTCCAGGCGGATGCGCTCTTCGGCGCTGGCGTTGTCGAGCAAACCGGCTGCCGCTTCAATCAGGTAGCCGGGGTAATCGTTGACGAACGTAGGCATGCGGAACTGGCGAATCAGCAACACCGTGCGTTGTTCGCGGTTGTACAACAGGATGGTGGCACCGTTGCCCCGGTCATACACCTCGCGGGTCTGGGCTTGCCAACTGCCGTCGCGACGGCGCAGGTCGAAGCTGTATTTCTTCAGCAGGTACCAGTTGTCCGAGAGGGTTTCTTCGGCGGTGATGCGCACGGGGCTGTTATTCATGTGTGGGCCTTTGCAGGTGGGGCAGGTTCAAGCCATCCACCCTATCAACCCGCACGAGGATTGTTCAATGCTGTAACACTTTCATCGGCCACGATCGTCGCATTAATGCCTGCCCGCCCAGGCCATCTGGTAAAACCCGTGCTTCACCTTTGTTCTGGAACCTTCATGTCTTCTGCTTTTATACCTCGCCGGGGCCTGCGCTGGTTTGTCTGGCTGTGCATGGCGGTGTTGATTGTCGGCCTGCCAGTCGGCTGCGCCGTGCTGCAACACAAAGAGCGCGAACTGGTATTTCGCATCGAGCCGGGAACCGCCGGCTGGTACACCGGCCTGCCCAAGGCGGTGCAGGAATTTGAACTCAAGCCCGCCAGTTTCAAAGCAGGGCAAAACATTCATGGCTGGTGGTACCCGACAGCCAACAAAGACGCGCCCGCTATCCTCTACTTGCACGGAGTACGCTGGAACCTCACGGGCCAATTGTTTCGCATCGAGCAATTGCATGCCCTGGGCTTTTCGGTCCTGGCCATCGACTATCGCGGCTTTGGCCAAAGCCAGGGCGACCTGCCCTCGGAAGCCACGGTGTACGAGGACGCGCGCATTGCCTGGGAACGTTTCCAGACCCTGCAACCAGACCCCGGCAAACGCCTGATCTACGGGCACTCCCTGGGGGGCGCGGTCGCCATCGACCTCGCCGCCGAGCTGGGCAAGCAGGTGCCGCTGCCGGTGCGCGGGCTGGTGATCGAGTCCACCTTCACCTCCCTGGCGGATGTCGCCACGGCCGTTGCCAACACCTCATTTCCGGTGCGCTGGTTGCTGTCGCAGAAGTTCGATTCCATCGACAAGATTGCCGACATCCACATGCCGCTGCTGGTGGTCCACGGCCTCGACGACCGCTACGTACCGCCGCGTTTCAGCCAGCAGTTGTTCGAAGCCGCCCAGCAACCCAAGCACCTGTTGCTGGTGCCAGGCGCCAGCCACAACAACAGCATGAACCTGGCCGGGCGCAGTTATGGCCAGGCGCTGGAAAACCTGATGCGCACAAAGATGCCCGCCCAGGTGGTGACACACTCCACAGGCCGCGATAACGCCTCATAAATTCGCTTTTCGGCACTGGGTTCGCGCTTGGCTGTCAAGCGCAAACCCTGGCCATGTTGGCCCGAAATGCAAGTTGATCAAATAATGATCTTCGCGGAAATCGCCAACGCTGTCGGGCCTTCGCAAAGTTATCCACAGAGATACCCACGGTTTTCGTGGACAACTCTTTTTATATTTTTGCGTTTTTTTTGCTCAAGCCGTGCTTCCAGGAAAGGTACCGGGCAACAGGATTTCGCGATTCACCTCGCGTATATCCTTATAGCCACAGAGCGCCATGGACACGTCCAGTTCGCGGGCGATGATATCAAGCGCCTTGGTCACGCCCGCCTCGCCCATCGCCCCCAACCCATACAAATGCGGGCGGCCGATCATGGTGCCCTTGGCGCCCAGTGCCATGGCCTTGAGCACGTCCTGGCCGGAACGGATCCCCCCATCGAGCCACACTTCAATGCGGTTGCCCACGGCTTCGACAATCGCCGGCAATTGGCTGATGCTCGACGGCGCGCCATCGAGCTGACGGCCACCGTGGTTGCTCACCACCAGCGCATCGGCACCGCAATCGGCCGCCAAGCGTGCATCCTCCACATCGAGAATGCCCTTGATGATCAGCTTGCCGCCCCAACACTTTTTGATCCACGCCACATCGTCCCAACTCAGGCGCGGGTCAAATTGCTGGGCGGTCCACGACGACAGCGAACTCATGTCGGCCACGCCCTTCACATGCCCGACAATATTGCCAAAGCCGCGCCGCTGAGTACCCAGCATGCCCATCACCCAGCGCGGCTTGGTCATCATGTTGAGAATGTTCGGCAGGGTCAGCTTGGGCGGCGCGGACAGGCCGTTGATCAAGTCCTTGTGGCGCTGCCCCAGAATCTGCAAATCCAGGGTCAGCACCAATGCATCCACCCCGGCAGCCTTGGCGCGCTCGATCAACTGCTCGATAAAACTGCGGTCGCGCATCACATACAGCTGGAACCAGAACGGCTGGCCGACATGCTCGGCGATGTCTTCCAGCGAACAGATACTCATGGTCGACAAGGTGTAGCGCAGCCCGAACGCAGCAGCGGCACGGGCAGTGAGGATTTCGCCATCGGCATGCTGCATGCCCGCCAGGCCAGTCGGCGCCAGCGCTACGGGCATGGCCATGTCCTGGCCGATCATGCTGGCGCGGATCGAACGCTCGTCGATATTGCGCGCCACCCGTTGGCGGAACTTGATACGTGCAAAATCCATTTCGTTGGCGCGGTAGGTGCTCTCAGTCCAGGAGCCGGAATCGGCGTAGTCGTAGAACATGCGGGGCACACGCTTTTGCGCCAGCTTGCGTAAGTCTTCGATGGTTGTGATCAACGGCATCGGGTCACCTCTCCCTGAACTGAACACAGAGAGTAACCGGCAGGCGCGTGGGCAACCAGCCGTTGCGTTTAGATGGGCTGGCGATTAATCTCGCACAAACCCGCAATAAAGCGCATAAACATGCACAACATCCATCAAGCCATCGACCTGCCTTCCCTGCGCAAGCAGAAGATTCTGTTGTTGCTGGAACGCGACGGCAAGGTCACCGCCTCCGAGTTGGTCGAGCATTTCGCCGTGTCCCAGGACACCATCCGCCGCGACCTCGGCGAACTCGCCGCCGCCGGCCTGTTGCAACGCGTACACGGCGGCGCCCTGCCCCGGCCCAAGGATACCGGCAAGGATTTCTTTACCCGTGTCGGCGAGACCAACGAGGTCAAGCGCCACCTCGCACGCGTGGCCGCTGGCCGGGTTGAAGACGGCCAGATCGTGCTGTTCGATTCCGGCTCCACCACCTTGCAGATCGCGCAGTGCTTGCCCCCTGCACTGCACCTTACCGTGGTCACCCCCTCACCGATGATCGCCATCGCCCTGGCCGACCATCCGCACGTGAAGATCATCCTGGCCGGCGGCCAACTCAACCCAGCCACCCTCTCCACCGGCGGCCATGAAGCGGTGCGCCTGATCCAGAGCGTGAAGGCCGACTTGTTATTCACAGGGGTTTGCGCACTGCACCCGCAAGTGGGCATCACCTCGCTGCACTTTGGTGAAGTGGCCGTCAAGCAAGCCTTGCTCGACAGCGCGTCCCACGTCATCGCCGTGACCACCTCAGACAAGCTCGGCGCAGTGGAACCCTTTGTGGTTGCGCCGTGCAGCCGTATTCATACGCTGATTACCGAGTGGGACGCGCCGGATGTGCAGGCGTATGAACAGTTAGGGCTGCAGGTGCAGCGAGTGGACGTGCAGTGATGCAACCCTTGTGTAGGAGCGAGCTTGCTCGCGAAAAACGTCAACGATAACGCGGTCTTCCTGAATGAACGCGGCGCCTGAGCGTTTTTCGCGAGCAAGCTCGCTCCTACAAAAAGGGCAAGCCAGCCATCTGGGAACGGTAACCACGATGCGAAGCGAGCCGCTCTTGATCTTGCTTTTGATCTCAGGCGCCCCGTCAAACCACGCTGGCCGGAATTCGACAGGGATTTGGGGGGTAAACCGGCAGGGATGCCGGTTTAGCCGCCCCGCGCCATGGATGGCGCGTGGCGGCGGCCCCCCAAATCACTGGCGGATTACGGGCACACCGAGCCTAAGCGAGGTGCCGAGTGGTGGGGCAAGAGCGTTTTGCTTACTTTTGCGCTGTTCAAAAGTGAGCCGCCGTCAGGGCGGAACCCTAAGTGGCCGTTACCGCAGCAATGGATATGTACACCATCCAACTGTGTTGACTGTCAGTCCGCATTCGCGAGCAAGCCCGCTCCCACATTTGGATTGTGGGGCGTCAGGTAGATAGGTGTCGGCTGGGAGGCCGTCAGGCAGCGCTGCGAATCTTGTGCAAAGCATCCGCCACCCATTGACCAAACGCATCCACCGGCCCTTGCAGGTTGCCGAGAAAATGCGGATAGATCAGCCACAAATCCATCACCGGTTTGAAGTCCTTGAGAGGCATCGCCGCCAAGTGCTCGCGATGAGCACTGCGTTCCAGCAACGGACGTGGCACCAGGCCAAGGCCGAGGCCATCAGCCACCAGCCCCAGTTGCAGTTCAGTGCCAAAGGTTTCCAGGTTCACCCGCAGCGCCAGGCCCTGGTCAGACAAGGTGCGCTGCAACCCCGCACGGAACCCGCAGCCGTCCGGGTTGAGGATCCAACCGCTCTGGTACACGTCAGCCAGCTTGCACGGCTTCTTCGGCAGTTGCGCCTTGGCACACACCACCACCAACTCCATCTTGCCGATGGACTCACCCACTAGGTTGTCCGGGAAGATCTTGCCCGCAGGGAACAACGCCACCGCCGCATCCAGTTCGCCGCGTTCGATCTTGCCGACCAATTGGCTGCCCCAACCGGTGGCAACCTGGGCGCGCAAGTCGGCGTATTCGCTGCGCAGGTGCTTGAGCGCGTCCAGCAGCACCACATCGCCGATGGTCTGCGGTACACCCAGGCGCAGCACGCCGGTGGGCGGAGCATCGGTGGCCACCAGTTCGCGCAGGGCATCCATCTCGCGCAGGATCAACCGGCATTGCTCATAGACACGGGTACCGATCAGCGTCGGCTTGAGGGGCTTGGTGTTGCGGTCGAACAACTCCACCCCCAGGGCCTGCTCGAAGTTCTGCACGCGGCGGGTGATGGCTGGCTGGGTCAGCTGCAACGACGCGGCGGCATGGCTGATGGACTGGCAACGAATCACTTCGACAAAGGCATCGATATCGTCAATTTTCATTTGGGCCGCACATACAGATCAGTCATTAAGATGTGCGTGAAGCATAGTGGCCGCACACAGGTCTGGATAGCCCACCCTGCGATCAATAACGTCTAACGCTATTCAAACCGGTTCTAAATTACCTTCAGCTATAAGCTAATCATTAAAAAATAGCATATTAAAAATAAACATTATGCTTAGATAAAGGCACACCAACAGCCCGATGGAATGGTCATGACCCAGGCCCGACACCCCGAGAGACTCAGAGCCTTCATAGGCGCCCTGGCGGAATTGATCGACGGCAAACCGCGTGAAGGCGACCTGCTGCACCGTGGCGGCAAGCTGCTGGCGCAACTGGTCAGCCACGATGATTGGCTGCCCGACGAATTCGCCCAGCCCGCCCCCGAGCGCTACCAGCAATTCTTGCTGCATGCCGATTCGCGCCAGCGCTTCAGCGTGGTCAGCTTTGTGTGGGGGCCGCGGCAACGCACGCCGATTCATGACCACAGGGTGTGGGGACTGATCGGCATGTTGCGCGGGGCGGAGTTTTCCCAGGGGTTTGCCCGGGCGTCGGGCGGCAGCCTGGCAGCGCAAGGCGAACCCGTGCAATTGCTGCCCGGCCAGGTCGAGGCGGTGTCGCCCAAGGTCGGCGATATCCATCAGGTCAGCAATGCCCACGACGACCAGGTGTCCATCAGCATCCACGTATACGGCGCCAATATCGGCGCGGTGCGCCGGGCGGTGTATCAACCCGACGGCAGCGAAAAACTGTTTATCTCCGGTTATTCCAACGCCTATCTCCCGAACATCTGGGACCTGTCCAAAGAAAAGAGCCCTGCCCTATGACCACCCTATCGACCCGCAGCTTTGCGCAGCTTCGCCAGGCCCTGTTGGCACGCGAAGAAGTCGCCCTGATCGACGTGCGTGAGGAAGCCCCTTTTGCCGAGGCCCACCCGCTGTTCGCCGCGAATATCCCCTTGTCCAAGCTGGAACTGGAGGTGTACGCGCGCATTCCACGCCGCGATACCCAGGTCACCCTGTACGACAACGGCGAAGGGCTGGCCCAGCGCGCCGCCGAACGCCTGGTTGCACTGGGCTACACCCAGGTCAGCCTGCTGGAGGGTGGGCTGGACGGTTGGCGCCGGGCCGGTGGCGAGTTGTTTATCGACGTCAATGTACCGAGCAAGGCGTTTGGCGAACTGGTGGAGAACCAGCGTCACACGCCGTCCCTGGCCGCCGAAGAGGTCCAGGCCTTGCTCGACAGCCAGGCCGATGTGGTGGTGCTCGATGCACGGCGTTTCGACGAATACCAGACCATGAGCATCCCCACGGGCATCAGCGTGCCGGGGGCCGAGTTGGTGTTGCGCGCCCGTGAGCTGGCGCCCGATCCGGCCACGCGCATCATCGTCAATTGCGCCGGGCGCACTCGCAGCATTATCGGCACCCAGTCGTTGATCAATGCCGGCCTCCCCAACCCGGTGGCGGCCCTGCGCAACGGCACCATCGGTTGGACCTTGGCCGGGCAGACCCTCGCCCATGGGCAGGCGCGCCGCTTTGCGCCGACCTCGGAAAACCATCGCCAGCTCGCCGCCCAAGAGGCCCGTGGTGTTGCCGACAAAGCCTCGGTAAAACGTGCCACCCTCAATGATCTGCAGCGCTGGCAACAGGACGCGACACGCACCACTTACCTGTTCGATGTGCGCACCGTAGAAGAATTCGAAGCCGGCCACCTGCCGGGCGCCCGCGCCACCCCGGGCGGGCAACTGGTGCAGGAAACCGACCACGTTGCCAGTGTGCGCGGTGCGCGCCTGGTACTGGTGGATGACGACGGCGTGCGCGCCAATATGTCCGCGTCATGGCTGGCCCAATTGGGCTGGCAGGTGTACGTATTGGATGACCTGCAAGCGGAGCACTTCAGCGAGCGCGGGGCATGGGTCGCGCCAGTACCGCAACCGCCCCAGGCCGAACTGATCAGCCCCCACACCCTTGCCGACTGGCTCGGCCATGGCGACACCCTGGTGCTGGACTTCACCGCCAGCGCCAACTACGTGAAACGTCATATCCCCGGCGCCTGGTGGGTGCTTCGCGCGCAACTGCCAGAGGCTCTGGCCAAGGTACCGAGCGCCCAGCGCTATGTGTTGACCTGCGGCAGCAGCCAACTGGCGCGCCTGGCGGTGCCGGAAGTCGAGGCGCTCACCGGCAAGCCGGTCTTTTTGCTGCAGGACGGCACGGCCGGCTGGATCCAGGCGCAACTGCCCCTTGAGTCAGGCGAAAGCCACCTGGCGTCCCCGCGTATTGACCGCTACCGCCGCCCTTACGAAGGCACCGACAACCCACGGGAAGCCATGCAGGCTTACCTGGATTGGGAGTTCGGCCTCGTGGAACAACTGGCCCGCGACGGCACCCATGGTTTCTACGTGATCTGATTCACCGCCGCACCGTTTCGCTCAACCGACCCCTTCTCCAGGCGGAGGTACTTTCCTTTACCTAACGCCTGGAGTTTTGCCCATGCTGTACGCCATTCCATTCAAACGCCTATTGCTGGGCGCTGCCCTCGCCTTCGGCCTGCTTTCTACCGTCCAGGCTGGCGACCTGCAACCGCTGCGCGTGGCCAACCAGAAATCCACGATAAAGGCGCTGCTGGAAGCCTCGGGCGAAAGCCAGAACGTGCCCTACGAGATCAAATGGTCGGAATTCCCCTCGGCCTCGCCCCTGGGCGAAGCGCTGAATGCCGGTGCCGTGGATGTCGGCGCCCTGGGCGATGCCCCTTATGTGTTCGCCCTCGGCGCCGGTGCCTCGATCAAGGTGATCAGCATCATCCATGCCGAAGGCCGTAATACCACCGCGCTGCTGGTGCCCAAGGATTCACCGATCAAGACCGCGGCCGATCTCAAGGGCAAGAAAATCGTCACCGGGCGCGGCTCCATCGGGCATTACCTGGCGATCAAGGCCCTGAACGATGCCGGGCTGACCACCCAGGATGTGCAGTTCATCTTCCTGCTGCCCGCCGAATCCCGGCTGGTACTCGACAACGGCACCGCCGATGCCTGGGCGACATGGGACCCTTACACCACCGTGGTCACCTCACAAAGCGATGCTCGTGTGTTGGTCAGCGGCAAGCACCTGCTGAGCAATCACCTGTACTTCGCCGCCACAGGCCAAGCCATTGCCGACAAGCGCGTGCAACTGGACGACTTTGTCGCCCGCATTGATCGCGCCTACGCCTGGGCCAATACCCATCCCGAACAATACGCCGCTGCCCAGGCCAAGATCACTGGCCTGCCACTGGCCGTGCATATCGAAGTGGCCAAGGACACTCATCTGTCGCCCGTCACGATTGACGATACGGTGATCCACGGCCTGCAAGCCACCGCCGACACCTATGTAAAAGAAGGCCTGCTGAGCCAACACATCGACGTCTCCCAGGGCTTCGATTCCAGCTTCAACGCCCAGCGTATCCCCCTCAAACAAGCCTCGCGCTAAGGAGCAGAACATGAGTAAGCCACGTCAATTGAAACTCGGTGCCATGGTGCACGGCGTCGGCCACGGTTGGGGCGAATGGCGCCACCCGCAGGCACAACCCGACGCCAGCACCAATTTCGGCTTCTACAAGCAGCAGACCGCACTGGCCGAAGCCGCCCGGTTCGACTTCGTGTTCATCGCCGACAGCCTGCATATCCACCCCAAGTCCAGCCCCCATTACCTCAACCGCTTTGAGCCGCTGACGATCCTCTCGGCCCTGGCCGCGCTGACCACTCACATCGGCCTGGTCGCCACCGTGACCGTCAGCTACACCGAGCCTTACCAGGTGGCACGCCAGTTCGCTTCGCTGGACCATATCAGCGGCGGCCGCGCTGGCTGGAACGTGGTCACCTCATGGCTGAGTGGCACCGCCGATAACTTCGGCAAGGCCGAGCACCCGCCCCATGCCGTGCGCTACCGCATCGCCAAGGAACACCTGAATGTGGTCAAGGGTCTGTGGGATTCCTGGGAGGACGATGCCTTTGCCTATAACAAACACAGCGGCGAATTCTTCACCCCAGGCAAGTTGCATGCGCTTAACCACAAGGGCGAATTCTTCTCGGTCAAAGGCCCGCTGAACATCGCGCGTTCGCGCCAGGGCCAACCGGCGATTTTCCAGGCGGGCACTTCGGAGGATGGGCGTAACTTTGCCGCTGAAAACGCCGATGCGATTTTCGTGCATGTGGACACTATCGACGAGGGCAAGGCCTACAGCGCCGACTTGAAACGCCGCGCCAAGGGCTTTGGCCGCGACCCGGACAGCCTGTCGATTTTGCCTGGCATTCGCCCGATTGTCGGGCGTGATGCGGCCGAAGTGGAAAGCCGCTACCAGCAAGCCGTGGCGCTGGTCACGGTGGAAGACGCCATCGTCGCCCTCGGCCGGCCGTTCAACGACCATGATTTCAGCCAGTACCCGCTGGATGCGCCCTTCCCCGAACTGGGCGACCTGGGCGCCAACAGCCAGAAAGGTGGCTCCGAGCGTATCAAGCAACTGGCCCGTGACGAAGGCCTGACCCTGCGCGAAGTGGCCCTGCGTTTCTCGCGGCCCCAGCGCGACTTTGTCGGCACCCCGGAACAGGTCGCGGACGCGATCCAGACCTGGTTCGAGAGCGGCGCCAGCGATGGTTTCATCATCAATTCGGTGCTGCCGGATGGCTTGCAGTATTTCACTGAGCTGGTGGTGCCGGTGCTTCAACAGCGGGGGTTGTTCCGTACCGAGTACAGCGGCCATACGTTGCGCGACAACCTCGGCCTGGAGGTGCCAGCGAACCGCTACAGCGTGATTGAAGCCACCGAACAAGCCCTGGCCTGAAGGCTCTCCCCTGTAGGAGCGAGCTTGCTCGCGAAAAATGCCAACGATAACGCGTACTTCCTGAATACACGCGACGCCTTTGAGTTTTTCGCGAGCAAGCTCGCTCCTACAGGTGTTCAGGGCTTGCCGCCCTGCCACACTTTTGACCGAGTACAGAACTTATGATTCAACCGTCTCTCAAGGCTGTGGAAGCCGTCGATTTCGACGCCCTGCTTGACCACCTCAGCGCCGAGCTGGCCAGTACCGCGCACCTCTATGACGAAAGCGGCGCCTTCCCCCACGCCAATTTCAAACTTCTACACCAACACCACCTCATCGCCCTGACCGTGCCGAAGAAACTTGGCGGCGGTGGCGCCAGCCTGGTCCAGGCGCGCAAGGTCATCAGCGCCATCGCCAAGGGCGAACCGTCCACGGCATTGATCCTGGTGATGCAGTACCTGCAACACGCACGCCTGCAAGACAGCCAGAGTTGGCCCGCACACCTGCGCGTGCAGGTCGCGCAAGAGGCGGTGCAAAACGGCGCGCTGATCAATGCCCTGCGTGTCGAACCCGACCTGGGCACCCCGGCCCGTGGCGGTTTGCCGGCCACCACCGCGGTGCGCACCGCCGACGGCTGGCGTATCAGTGGGCGCAAGCTCTACTCCACCGGCAGCCATGGCCTGAGCTGGTTCAGCGTGTGGGCGCGCAGCGACGACGCCGACCCGCTGGTAGGCGCCTGGCTGGTGCCCAAGGCCAGCCCCGGCGTCAGCATCATCGACACCTGGGATCACTTGGGCATGCGCGCCACCTGTAGCCATGAGGTGGTGCTCGACAACGTTCTGGTGCCCCTGGACCATGCGGTCAGTGTCAGCCCCTGGAGCGCCCCGCAACCGGAGCTGGATGGCGAAGGCTTCCTGTGGATGTCGGTGTTGCTGTCGTCGGTGTACGACGCCGTGGCTCAGGCGGCACGGGACTGGCTGGTGCACTGGCTGGACGAGCGCAAGCCGTCAAATCTCGGCGCTGCATTGTCCACCCTGCCGCGTTTTCAGGAGACCGTCGGCCATATCGACACGTTGCTGTTTGCCAACCGCAGCCTGCTCGACACTGCCGCCGCGGGCCACACGCCAACAGCCAATGCCGCACAGGTGAAGTACCTGGTGACCGGCAATGCAATCCGTGCGGTCGAGCTGGCCATCGAAGCCTCGGGCAACCCTGGCCTGTCACGCCATAGCCCACTGCAACGGCATTACCGCGATGTACTGTGCAGCCGCGTCCACACTCCGCAAAATGACGCCGTACTGCAAGGCGTCGGCAAAGCGGTGTTCAACCAGCGCCAACAGGAACGCACATGAGCCAGGTGATTATTGCCAGCCAACTGGACGAAGACTTCAACCAGGTGATCCGTGAGCGACTTGCGCCACTGCACCCCCACGCCCAGGTAATCGGCGTGCCGGTCGGTGTGCCCAGTGACTTGCCGCCCCACGCCAATATCCTGCTGCTGCGCCCGATCAATGTGCGTGGCTACATCGCCCCCGACACCCCGCCACCGGGCTGGCCCTACGGCGCACAGTGGGTGCACCTGGTGTCGTCGGGTATCGACTTCTATCCTCGGTGGCTGTTCAACGGCCCACCCGTGACCACTTCCCGCGGCAGCGCCGCCGATAACCTGGCCGAGTTCGCCCTGGCGGCGATCTTTGCCGCGTCCAAGCATTTGCCGGATATCTGGGTAAAGGATGCCCAATGGCAGTTCACCGCGCTGCGCCCGCTCAAAGGCACCACACTGGGCCTTTTGGGCTTTGGCGCGATTGGCGCAAGCCTGGCGCAAAAGGCCCTGGCACTGGGGCTCAAGGTCGTGGCGCTGCGTCAAAGCACAACGCCGTTCGGCCTCGATGGTGTGGAAGCGGCCAACAACATCCACGACCTGTTTGCCCGCGCCGATCACCTGGTGGTGGCGGCCCCCCTGACGGAAGCAACGCGGCATATCATCGATCGTAAGGTACTGGCCAGCGCCAAGCCGGGGCTGCACCTGATCAATATCGCCCGCGGTGGCCTGCTTGATCAGCAAGCGCTGTTGCACGCGCTGGATAACGGCCAGATCGGCCTGGCGTCCCTCGACGTCACCGAGCCAGAGCCCCTGCCCGACGGGCACCCGCTGTACAGCCATCCGAGGGTACGGCTGTCGCCGCATACTTCGGCTATTTCGACCAACAGCAAGGAAGAAATTGCGGATACGTTCCTGGCAAATCTGGAACGGTATGTGGCGGGCCTTGAGTTAAGTAACCTAGCGAATGCTTGAGGGCTTGCTCGCGAAGGCGGTGTGTCAGTCACTGAATCTTCAACTGAACCACCGCTTTCGCAGGCAAGCCAGCTCCCACATTAATCATGTATTGCCCACAAAATCAGCGCCTGGCACCAATCCCCTGTGGGAGCGGGCTTGCTCGCGAAGGCGGTGTGTCAGTCACTGAATCTTCAACTGAACCACCGCTTTCGCAGGCTAGCCAGCACCCACATTGGCTATGTATTGCCCACAAAATCAGCGCCCGGCGCAGATCCCTTGTGGGAGCGGGCTTGCCCGCGAAAGCGGTGTGTCAGTCACTGAATCTTCAACTGAACCACCGCTTTCGCAGGCAAGCCAGCTCCCACATTGGTTATGTATTGCCCACAAAATCAGCGCCCGGCGCAGATCCCCTGTGGGAGCGGGCTTGCTCGCGAAGGCGGTGTGTCAGTCACTGCATCTTTAACTGAACCACCGCCAGGAGAAATTCATTTGATGCGGTAGTGGAAGGTATTGCGCACCGCCGGTACGGCAACAGCCTTGCCATCGACGATTCTCGGCTGGTAGCGAAAAGTATTGGCCGCTGCTAATGAGGGCCGAATGAACAACGGATGGCAGCCGTCCAGCACCTTGGGATTTTCCACGTGGCCCTGGGTGTTGACGGTGTACTCCACTGAACAGTCGCCTTCGATGTTCTTGTCCAGGGCGCGTTCGGGGTAGTCCGGGGCGGCCTTGCTCAAGGGCTGGTACTGGCGGCTGTCGAATGCTGGGGTAGGCGCAGGCACGGAGGCTCGGGCTTTTTCCGCAGCGGCACGCGCCTGGCTCAGGCGTTGCTGTTCCAACTCACGATTGCGCTGCTCGGTCGCCATGCGCTGCTGTTGTTGCTCGAATTTCTTTTCTTCCACCCGCTTGCGCGCCAGGGCGGCTTTCTCGAGCTTTTGCGCCTGGACCTGCGGATCGACCACCGGTTTGGTCGGTACCGGAATCGCAACAGGTTCTGGCAGCGCGGCAGCGACGGGTTCAGGCGTCGGCGCCGGTGCCGGCGCGGGTAAAACCACCAACTGCGTGTGCATCACCCGTGGCGCATCCACCCCTGGTCGCTCCGTTGACCAGCCCAGCATCAACGCCACTGCCACCGCACCATGCAGCGCCACGGCCAGACTCGCTGCCAGGCTTTTGCGCCAGAAACCATCGCCGTTGGGCGCCAAGGCCAGTGCCGGACTGCGCATGCTCATCGCTGTCATTGTGGGGCCTCGGTGACGAGCCCAAGGTTGCTGACACCGCCCTTCTGCAGTACCGCCATGGCCGCCACCACACGGCCGTAACCGGCAGTGTCGTCAGCACGGATATACACCTGGGTATCGCTGCGCGCCGCCACCACCTGCATGACCTTGGCGCTCATTTCTTCCAGCGTCACCGCACTGTCGGTCTGCTGGCGGGTATTCAGCTCGCCCCCCAGGTTCCAGTAGTAGCCACCGTCGGCCTTCACCGATAACGTCAGGATCTGCTGGCGCGTATCGGTGGCCAGCGCCTCGGCGGCGACCTTGGGCAGTTCGATCTTCACACCCTGGGTGAGCATGGGCGCGGTGACCATGAAGATCACCAGCAGCACCAGCATCACGTCGATGTAGGGCACCACATTCATCTCGGCCTTGGGCCCGTGCTTGCGTTGCGGCCTGGTCAACATCGCTTTGCTCCTTGTTCAGGCGGCCACGGCCAGATTGTTCGAGGTACCGCGTAGCGTGCGGTGCAGGTGCACTTGCAGCTCATTGCCAAAAGCGTAGTAGCGCGTGAGCAAGGTCTGGCTGCGTGCCGCGAAACGGTTATAGGCGATTACTGCCGGAATCGCCGCAAACAGGCCAATGGCAGTGGCAATCAAGGCTTCGGCAATACCCGGTGCCACGGTCGACAGCGTGGCCTGTTGTACCTGGGACAAGCCGAGGAACGAATTCATGATGCCCCACACAGTCCCGAACAGACCGATATAGGGGCTGACCGACCCCACCGTCGCCAGAAATTGCAGGCCCTTTTCCAGCTCCAGTTCCTGCTCGGTGATCGCTACCTGCAAGGCGCGCTCCACACCCTCGATCACGGCCGGATCGTGGTGGTGCAGATGCTGGTATTCCTGCATGCCGGCAATAAAGATCGGCGCCACACCGCCCTCGCCTGCCTGCACGGTTTCGCGATACAAGGGCTGCAGGTCCGACGCCACGCGAAAGCGCGCCAGGAAGCCGTTGAGCTGCCGTTCCAGGCCACGCAGCACACCGCTGCGCTGAATGATCAGGTACCAGCTGAGCAAGGACGCCAACAGCAAAGTGACCATCACGGCCTTGACCAACAGGCTGGCGTCGGTGATCAAACTCCAGATCGTCATATGTTCCATCGTCGCGTGCATGGTGAAGCTCCTATTCGATTAAAAACGGATGACTGCGTGATGACAGCTCAAGGTAATTTCAACGCGCGGCTCACCTCGGCCCAGGGCACGAACTTGAAGTTCTGGGCTTGCTCGGGCATGCGCTTGCGCCCGTCCTGCACCACCAGCATGCCCTGGCTCCAGGGCCCGCCGAGGTTGACGGCAGTGACCTCCAGGCCATCGGTTTCCGAGGCGCCATCAATGCCGGCGGCCGCATTGAGGCCAACGCGCAAGGCGCCGCGCACAGCGAATGGTGGCTCGGCGTCCAGCACCAGGTAGCTGTCATTGCCTTGGCTGGAGACCACCAGGTAATCCCGTGCGGGGCTTTGATACAGCGCCAGGCCTTCGACGTCCGCATGCAGTTGCGCGCCGACCTTGATCACCGAAGTGAGCGTGGCCGGTTGCTCGGCACGGGCATCCAGCGCCCACACGCCGACATCTTCCTCACCGATGAACAAGCGTTGGCGCTGGTCATCGGCCACACAGCCCTCGGGTTGGCTGTCGACCTTGAACTGACGCACCAATTCGCCCTGCACACGGCCAGCCGGCGCACTCAGGCGGTATTGCAGGAAGGTGCCATCCTTGTCATTGGCGAACGCGTAGAGCTCACCGCTGGCGGGCTGGTACAGGCAGATGCCGTAGATCTCCTTGAGTGGCGTGGGGACCTCACCGGCTTCACGCAGCTCGCCGCTCTGACGGTCGATGCTGAACAGGCTCAGGCTATTGCGGTCGCGGTTACTCGCCACGGCCAGGTCGACGGTGTGCGTACCCAGTTTGAAGCCTGGGCGTAGGTCGACATTGTTCAGGCGCCCCACTGCCAGCTCCTGCAGCAACTTGCCGTCGAGATCGTAGGCCAGCAGGCCCTGTTTCTTGTTGGTCCCCAGCACACGACTCTTGGCCGGCGTTTCAGGGTGAATCCAGATGGCCGGGTCATCCGCCGCGTCGCCTTGGCGACCCACGGGTTCGGTCTGGCGCAGTGCGGCGACTTGCGCTAGCACCGGGGCAACCGGCGCCGGCGTGGCCTGCCAGTCGAGGCGGGCCTGATACAGCTGGCCGCTGTCGTCGTCCCGCACCAGCACCTGCCGGCCCTGGATCACCAGTTGCTCCGGTTCTTTGAGCCCCGGCAAGGCCAGGCTGGATTGCCCCACCCAACGCTCCCCGACTTGCTGGAACAGCTGCAACTGCGCGGTTTTCGGGTCCAGCGCGAGCATCCCCCCCGGCACCAGCGCCATGGCGCCTGCTTCGCGCGCGGGGTCGTCGAACAGCGCCATGGGCGTGCGTTTCACCTCAGCTTCCGGGTGCGCCGGGTAGGCCCACCAGCCGACGTTTTGCTCGTTCACCACCAATCGCTCGGCCGCATCATCCACTTCGCAGTACTGCGCCGATGGCGGCAGTGGCAGGCTGCGAACACGCTGCGCCTGGGCCAGCAGGGTCGAACCATTGCCCACCAGCCACTGCTCGCCCTTGCCCTCTTCACCGACCAGGAACACAAACAGGTTGGCCGCCGCATCGCGATAGAGGCACAGGCTATTTACCGCAAAGTCGCGGGTCGGCAGGTACAGCGGCGCCCCCCAGGTTTTGCCGGCGCCATCCAGACCGATCAGCAAGGTCTGCTGGCGGTCGTTGTCGAGGCTGGCGATCAGCGATTGAGTGCCGGCAGCGCGGGTGTCGAGGCTACTGAAACGGCCCTTGAACCGGGCCAGTTCGGCGCCTTTAGCGTCGAGCAACAACAGGCCGTCGCGGGCGCTGGCGGCCACGCGCTGGGTGCCGCCGGGCAGGAAGGCCACGGCTTGGGCATTCAGGCTGGGTGCCCAAGGGGTCAACGCCAGCTCGGTCGCGAACGCATTGCCGCTGGTTATCAACGCAACCAGCAGGCACAGCTTGGAAATTCTCATGAACAGACAATCCTTCGAAAACAATAGAGATCCCGTTTGGGACGGCTTGCCCTGATGCCCTGTAGGAGCGAGCTTGCTCGCGAAAAACGCACAGGCGCCGCGTTCATTCAGGCGACCCGCGTTATCGCTGAGGTTTTTCACGAGCAAGCTCGCTCCTACAGGGGGCAACGGTTAGAAATGGGTGAAGGTCAGGCCCAGCTTGTAGGTGGGGCCGTACTCTTCGTACTGGCCGTTGTAGCTACGGTGGCCGGTGTAGACGAAGTACGACTCGTCGGTGAGGTTCTGTGCCTCGAAGCTGACCTGCAGGTTTTTGGTCAGTGAGTAGCGCGCGCTGAAATCGACGAAGGTTTGCGCGTCGACGTGCAGGTCATGGGCCTTGTCATTGATCGACGCCAACTCGTACAAATAGGCCGATTTGTAATTGGCCGACAGGCGCAGGCTGAGTGTGTCGTCCTCCCAACCGAGCATCAGGTTGCCGACCGTGTCTGACTGGTTGGGCAGGCTGATGTTGCGCTTGCGATTGCGCCCGCTGGCGCTGTCGAAGCCCTCGATGTCCGCGCTGGAACGGCTGAAGGTGCTGTTGGCGCCGATCATCAAGCCGTTCCATGGCGCAGGCAGCCAGTCGAACTTCTGTGAGTAGGCCAACTCAAGGCCATAGAGTTTGGCGCTGTCACCGTTGGCAAAGGTGTGCGCCTCGGCGAAGTTGGCCCAGGCACCGGTACCGGCCACGTCGGTGTTGTAGACGAAGTTCTGGATGTCTTTGTAGAACACGAAGGCCGAGACGGTACCGGCGCGGCCCATGAAATGCTCAATGCCCAGGTCCAGGTTGCTCGATTCCAGCGGCTTGAGGTCCGGGTTGCCGAAGGTGGCTTCGTCATCGTCGATCACAAAACCTGGGGCCAGTTGGCCAAAGGTCGGACGCACCACCGATTTGGTCCAGGCGGCGCGCACTTGGGTGTTCTTGTCAATCTGGTAGCGCGCATGCAAGCCCGGCAGCCAATGGTGATAACGGCGCTTGGTCTCGGTGGCGCTGAACTGGCCGTCCGTGGCGCCGGTGCCCTTGGCTTCGAACTCAGTACCCTCGTAACGCATGCCGGCGATGAAGCGCCAGTCGTCAATATCGACGGTGTTCATCAGGTAGCCGGCGTTGATGTCTTCGCGGATCGTGAAGTCGTTGACCCTGGATTCGGTCGGGTCATAGAAGTCATCGCGATTGAGGCCGCCGATCAACTGGCGGATATTGCCCGCGCTGATGCCTGGGCCAAAGCGGCCGAGACGGTAGTCGACGTTGCCCTTCTGGAACTGCGTAAGGTTGAGTTGTTCATCGCTCAAGCCCTGTTCATCCAGGTCCTTGTAGACCCAGGCCTCCAGGTCATTGTCCTTGTGGCGCCGGCTGACCTTGCCGCCGAACTTGAACTGGGATGCGTAACCGCGCAGGTCATAGTCGCGGGCCAGGTCCAGGCGCAGGTTCTTCTCGGTGTCCTGGGTGTGCTGTTGTTCCCAGTCGACTTTGTCGAGGCTGAAATTGGCGGGGTCGTAAAAACCACTGCCAACGATCGGGCGCGGCTTGGACTTGTCGTAGAAGCCGCTGTCGGCAAAGTCACCGCCGTCGAAAGTCGCACCGGCAATATGCCCCGGGCTGTCTTCGCTGGAACGGCTGTACCCGGCCTGGCCGCTCAGGGTCCACAGGCCGAGCATACGTTCACCGCCCAATACGTAGGATTGGATTTTCTGGGTTTCCTCGCGGTTCTTAAGCTTGCGTTTACCCTCGGCTTCGCCCAATTCACCGGGCGCCTGCGGGTCAGCGAACTCGAGGCTGGCGGCGTTGCGGGTTTCGGTGTCTTTGTAGCGACTGTAGAGCGTGCGCAGGTAGTAGCTGCTCAAGTCATCGGGCTTGTAATCGAAGTTAAGGCCGCCACCGGCGCGTTCACGACTGATGTCGTAGTCGCGCTGCTCGAATTCGTTGAGCCGGGCGCCGTTAGTGAAGTCCCAGGCGCCGCCAGTTTCGACATTGTCCGAGCCAAAATCACGCTTCTGCCAACTGAGCGCCGCCGCCACGCCAAAGTTGTCGATACCGTCGCCGAGGCTGAACCGCTTACTGGCGGCGCCGGAGAATTTCGGGCTGGTCTGGTGCGTGTTCTTGTCGTAGCTGGCCTCAGTGCTGCCGGTGTAGAACAGGCCCTTGTGATCGAACGCCGACAGGCTCTTCACATCAACAGTGCCGCCCAGGGAGTTGGCGTCCATGTCCGGTGTGAGCGTCTTGATCACCGACAACGACTGCACCAGTTCCGAAGGCAGAACATCCAGGGCCACGGCACGGCGCTCGCTCTCGGGCGAGGGCACCAGGGTGCCGTTGATGGTCACGCTGTTGAGATCCGGGCCCAGGCCGCGCACGCTCACAAAGCGCCCCTCGCCCTGGTCACGCTCAACACTGATGCCCGGCAAGCGCTGCACCGCCTCGGCAACGTTCTCATCCGGCAACTGCGCGACGCCGTCAGCATGCACCACGCTCTTGATGCTGTCGGAAGAACGTTGCTCCTTGAGGGCGCTGTCGATCGCAGCGGCTTGGCCGACCACATCGACATGCTCGGTGGTGGCCGCTTCGGCGGCATTGACCCGCTCGCAGGCTATCGCCAGGGCCAAGGCGGTAAGCGTAAAGCTGACGAGCCCGGTGCGCTTGTACATGAAACCCTCCCCAAGAATCCGTTGGCGCCAGGCAAGAGGCCCGGCAACTGGGAGGGCACGCTAGGGATGGGGCGTGACGGTTCTGTGACAGGGTTGCGGGCAGAGCCCGCCAAAGCGGAGTTTACAAGCGTGTGGAGGGTTCAAATGAGCTGAAATGACCTCGGTCAGAGGTGGGAGCTGGCTTGCCTGCGAAGGCGGTCGACGGTAACTACGATGCGAAGCGAGCCGCTCTTGATCTTGCTCTTGATCTGCTTGTGATCTTGATCTCAGGCGCCCCGTTAAACCACGCTGGCCGGAATTCGACAGTGATTTGGGGGGTAAACCGGCAGGGATGCCGGTTTAGCCGCCCCGCGCCATGGATGGCGCGTGGCGGCGGCCCCCCAAATCACTGGCGGATTACGGGCACACCGAGCCTAAGCGAGGTGCCGAGTGGTGGGGCGAGGACCTTTTGGTTACTTTTGGCTGGGCCGGCATTCCGGTCCTTCCAAAAGTGACCCGCCGTCAGGGCGGAACCCTAAGTAGCCGTTACCGCAGCAATGGATATGTACACAATCCAACTGTGCTGACTGCCAGGCCGCCTTCGCGAGCAAGCCCGCTCCCACAGTTGGATGGTGGGGTGTCAGGTGGATAGGTGTCGGCTTAGAGGCCGTCATCGCAGGCAAGCCAGCTCCCACATGGGGTCCATGTTCAGCTGAAAAATGCACCGAGAGCATGAGCTGATTCGACCCTCCCACCCCGTCATCCAACCGTCACATCCATCTGCTGTGCTGGTGCCCATTACTCATTCGCCCAAGGACCCGTGGCCATGTTTTCCGTGCTCAAACCCCACCGCTGGAAACTCGCGTTGCTACTGATCGCCGCCAACCTCGGACTGCTCCTGCACCTGGCCTGCGGCGAGCTCAAAAGCGTCAGCGAATGGGTGTGGCTGGATATCATCGGCGAAGGCGGTTCGGCGCTGCTCGCGCTGATCTGGCTGGGCCTGGTGTTGAAAAGCCGCCCCGCCGGACGAGTCACCCAATACCTGGCACTGGGGCTGTCGTGCATCTTTTTTTCCTGGTGGATCGACAGCCTCGACGAATTCATCCGCCTGCCTGACAGCATCTCCTGGGATCACTGGCTGGAGTCAGGGCCCATGCCGGTGGGCATGATCCTGCTGACGATCGGTATCTACCACTGGCACCACGAACAACTGGCGATCAGCGCGCAGATGGAAAAACGCGAGCGGTTGTTTCGCGAGCACCGGCTGTTCGACAAGCTCACGCCCCTGGCCGGAGCCGACTACCTCAAGCGCCAACTCGCCGACAGCCTGCGCGACAGCCAAGAGCAGCAACAACCGCTGTCGCTGCTGGCCCTGGACCTGGACAACTTCGCCGCCATCAACCAGGCCTACGGGCATGCCGAGGGTGATGCGGTGCTACAGGCGGTCAGCCATGTGCTGTTGCTCAACCTGCGCCGCCAGGACCTGTTGTGCCGCCTGGCAGGCGATCGTTTTGTGGTGCTGCTGCCCAACACCGGCGAGCGCCAGGCCCCGGGCCTGGCGCTGGAGTTGCAACACGCGGTGCAGAGCCTGGCCCACAAGACCCGGCAACAGGGCGAACGCTTGCAACTGGCGGCCACCACAGCGGTGGTGATGGCCTTGCAAGAGTCACCCCTTGAGCTGCTCAAGCGCCTGAACCTGGGCCTGGCCCGGGCCAAGCAGCCCCTTGCGAAAAGCGCCTGAAATGGCCGTGAAAACCCGTTGGTATGAAAACGACAGCCGCTTCATCCCCGGTCATTATCAACCCGCCACGTTGATCGACCTGGGCTTGTCCCGGGACATCGACAGCCATCGCCTGCTGCGCGGCACCGGCCTGTTCCACGAAGACATCCTGGCCGGCAACGCGCGGTTGAGCCCGCAGCAGTTCCTGGGATTGATCGGCAACAGCCGCAAACTACTGGACGCCGATGACAGCAGTTTCCTGTTTGGCCAACGCCTGCTGCCCGGCTACTACGGCGCCGCCAGTCATGCACTGGGGCATGCACAGAACCTGCATCAGGCGCTGGAGATCCTGATCCAGCAACAAGTACTGCTCAGCCCGCTGGCCACGCTGCAACTGGAGCTGGATGAGCATCACGCTTACCTGTATTGGTTGGACAGCTGCGGCGCCGGCGAACACTGGCGCTTTCTGTTGGAAGCCAGCATGACTTCGCTGGTCGCCATGAGCCACTGGCTCAGCGGCCAACGCTTGCCGTGGGTGTGCAGTTTCAGCCATGCCGAACCCCGGTACGTCGAGCAATACTGGGTGCATCTGGGCGAACACACGCGCTTCGAACGCCCGCTGGACATGATGTGCCTCCCCCGTGAATACCTCACCCACAACTGGCCCGGTGCTTCGGCCACCGCGGGCCAAGTCGCGCGCCAGCAAGCGCTTGAACAAATCGAACAACTGGGCTTTGCCACAAGCTTTCTGGACTGCCTCTACGGCTACCTGCGCGAACACGTGCGCCAGCCACCGAGCCTGGAACAGGCCGCGCACACCTTCGCCATGAGCCCGGCCACGCTAAAGCGCAAGTTGCAACGGCACGACACGGGTTTTAAGCAACAGGTCGACCGGGTGCGCAAGCACGTGGCGTTGCACCTGTACCAGGCCAAGGGCTTGAGTAACGAGGAAGTGGCGGCGTACCTGAACTTCAACGATGCGGCGAATTTTCGGCGCTCGTTCAAGCGGTGGACGGGCAGCACGCCCAACCTGATCCGCCAACTGTTCAGCAGCCGCTAGCCAGGCGTTCGCGCAGGAACTCCACCAGCGCTTGCACCGGGCGTGAACTCTGGCGGTGCTGCGGGTACACCGCCGACAGGGTCAAGGCCTCAGGGGCAAAGTCTTCCAATACCTTGACCAAACGACCGTCCTTCAAGGCCTCGCTGACAATGAACGTTGGTAGATAGGTAACGCCCAAACCGGCAATCGCGGTATCGCGCAGCAGGTCACCGTTATTGACGCGCATGCGCCCGCTGACGCTCAAGGCTTGCAACTTGCCTTTGAAACGCCATTGCACCTGGCGGCCGTGGCCGTAAGGCAGGCAGTCGTGCGTCGTTAAGTCCTCGGGTTTCAATGGCGTACCCCGCAGCGCCAGGTAGTCGGGGCTGGCGCAATACACCCGTTCGATAGCCGCAATCCGCCGGGCGATCAGGGTGGAATCTTCCAGGGTGCCGATGCGCAGCACCAGGTCATAGCCCTCGCCGATCAAGTCCACCGGGCGGTCGCTCAGGTCGACTTCAACGCAGACCTGTGGATGCTGGCGCAAAAACAACGGCAGCAGGCAGCCCAGGTGCGCCATGGCGAACGACAAGGGTGCACTGAGGCGAATGGTGCCGCGCGGTTCGCTGTTCTGGCCGGCGATGCCCTGCTCCACCTGCTCCACCTCTGCGAGCAGGCGCAAGGCCGACTCGTAGTAACTCTGGCCCAGCGGCGTGACGTCCAGGCGCCGTGTGGAGCGGTTGAGCAGGCGCACGCCCAGGCGGTCTTCCAGTTGGATCAGGCGGCGGCTGACGAATTGCTTGGACAAGCCCAATTGCTCGGCGGCGGCGGTAAAACTGCCGGATTCCATGACCTGGCAGAACAGGCGCATGTCTTCGAAAGGGTTCATTGTCGCTTCTCAGGGGACGATGGGCTGTTTTATAGCCTGTCAGTGGTCACACCACAAACCAAAATGTGAACCCAATCAAATGTGGGAGCTGGCTTGCCTGCGATAGCGGTGTATCAGCCAGCAATGCTGTTGACTGGTATACCGCCATCGCAGGCAAGCCAGCTCCCACAGGGTCTTGCGGTGTTTTACAGAGCAGGTTACTTGGCAGCGAACGCCGAGTAGCTGTTCATCAGGTTGCGGTAGTTGGGAATGCGCGGCGAGAGCAGGTTGGCCAGGCCTTCCATGTCGTTGCGCCAGTCCACTTGCAGCTCGCAGGCCACCGAGAACCAGTTGACCAGTTGTGCACCGGCGGCGGTCATGCGTGCCCAGGCGGCTTGTTGCACGGTTTCGTTGAAGGTGCCAGAAGCGTCGGTGACCACGAAAACCTCAAAGCCTTCGTCAAGGGCACACAGGGTCGGGAACGCCACGCACACATCGGTCACCACACCAGCAATGATGATCTGCTTGCGGCCGGTGGCCTTGACGGCCTTGACGAAATCTTCGTTGTCCCACGCGTTGATCTGGCCAGGGCGCGGGATGTACGGCGCGTCGGGGAACAGTTCTTTGAGCTCAGGCACCAGCGGGCCGTTGGGGCCGCTTTCAAAGCTGGTGGTCAGGATGGTCGGCAGGTTGAAGAACTTCGCCACGTCGGCCAGGGCCAGCACGTTGTTCTTGAACTCGTTGGGGGAGAAATCCTGCACCAGGGAGATCAGGCCGGTCTGGTGATCAACCAACAGCACAACAGCATCGTCTTTGTTCAAGCGCTTGTAAGTCATGGGTAACTCCTTTGGGGATGGGGTGTTTTTCAAAAAGCAAAGCAGGAGCAGCCGAACGCCCCCCAGAAACCCTGGAAGTCGCTGACCGGCACGCTGGAAAGGCGCGCTTTTTCATGGCTGTGGGCATGCACGCCACAAGGGCCGCTGCACTGGTGAACCTGGGCCTGCATCGGCGACGTCGGGCGCCAGTGCCCTGGCACCTTGACCACCGGCGACCAGTCGGGCAGCACCGGTACCCGTGGCGGTGCGAAGTCTTCGAAGTCGCCAGCGCCGTACACGACCTTGCCGCCGACCACTGTCAGCACCGACTCGATCCATTTGATGGCTTCTTCCTCGACACTGAAAAAGTCCGCCGACAACGCGGCGACATCCGCCAGTTGGCCGACCTTGATCTGGCCTTTCTTGCCCTGCTCGGACGAGAACCAGGCGCTGCCGTGGGTGAACAACTCCAACGCGGTAAGGCGCGGCAAACCCTCGGCGTGCAGCTCCAGGCCGCCGACGGTACGGCCGCTGACCATCCAGTACAGCGAGGTCCAGGGGTTGTAGCTCGACACGCGGGTGGCATCGGTGCCCGCCCCTACCGGCACGCCTTCGGCCAGCATGCGCTTGATCGGCGGCGTGGCTTCGGCGGCTTTGGCGCCGTAGCGCTCGACAAAGTATTCGCCCTGGAACGCCATGCGATCCTGGATCGCAATACCGCCACCGAGGGCACGCACGCGTTCGATGTTTTTCGGGGTGATGGTTTCGGCGTGGTCGAAGAACCACGGCAAGCCATTGAACGGGATGTCGCGGTTGACCTTCTCGAACACGTCGAGCATGCGCGAGATGGACTCGTCGTAAGTGGCGTGCAAGCGGAACGGCCAGCGCTGTTCTACCAGGTGGCGTACCACCGGTTCCAGCTCCTGCTCCATGGCCAGCGGCAGGTCCGGGCGGGGTTCGAGGAAGTCTTCGAAATCGGCCGCCGAGAACACCAGCATCTCGCCGGCACCGTTGTGGCGCAGGTAGTCATCGCCCTGGTGCAGGGTGACGCTGCCGGTCCAGTTCTTGAAGTCGCTGAGTTCTTCCTTGGGCTTCTGGGTGAACAGGTTGTAGGCGATGCGCACCGTCAACTGTTGATCCTTGGCCAGTTGCTCGATCACCGCGTAGTCATCGGGGTAGTTCTGGAAACCGCCGCCGGCATCGATGGCGCTGGTCAGGCCCAGGCGATTGAGTTCACGCATGAACTGGCGGGTGGAGTTGACCTGGTATTCCAGGGGCAATTTCGGGCCTTTGGCCAAGGTCGAGTACAAAATCATCGCGTTAGGCCGTGCCACCAGCATGCCGGTGGGGTTGCCGTTGCTGTCGCGCACGATCTCACCGCCCGGCGGGTTCGGCGTGTCCTTGGTGTAGCCCGCCACCCGCAGGGCTGCGCGGTTGAGCAAGGCGCGGTCGTACAGGTGCAGCACGAACACCGGGGTGTCCGGGGCGGCCTGGTTGAGTTCTTCCAGGGTGGGCATGCGCTTTTCAGCGAACTGGAATTCGTTCCAGCCGCCCACCACGCGCACCCATTGCGGCGTGGGCGTGCGGTCGGCCTGGTCCTTGAGCATGCGCAAGGCATCGGCCAGGGACGGCACGCCTTCCCAGCGCAGTTCAAGGTTGTAGTTCAACCCGCCACGAATCAGGTGCAAGTGCGAGTCGTTGAGGCCGGGAATCACGGTGCGGCCCTTGAGGTCGATGACCTGGGTGCCGCTACCACGCAGGGCCATGGCTTCGCCGTCGGTCCCCACGGCGACAAAGCGCCCTTGGTGGATGGCCACGGCGGTGGCGCGTGGGTTTTCCCGGTCCACGGTGTGGAACTGGCCATTGAACAGAATCAGATCGGCGTTCATAGGGTTTCCTTTACAGAGGCTTCAAGCCAGGGAGCGAACAGGCGGGTGGCCGCCGGCATCAGCAGGTACACCACCAGCAACACGATGGTCAGGGTGACCAGGAAGGTGGAGACCACGTAATTGGACAAAAACGGGTGCAACCGCAGGATCGGCCCCCAGATAAACGGCAGCAGCAAGGTTTGCGGCAGGATCACAAACAGGCTGACCACCGCCTGCTTCCAGCGCGGCGGTTTGGCACCGCCCTCGGCCTGGGGCGTGAACCAGAATTCATTGGCCGCGCCGATTTCCGTCTGGTCGCCGTCCGCCAGCATGGGCGCGGCTTCGTCGATCAGGGCCTGGCGTTGCGGGGAGCCGAGCCACAGCTCAAGGGCGCTGGTGGAGCTATAGCGCAGCACGCAAGTGAACAGCGCCATGCCGTTTTGCTGGCTGCGCACCACGTCAACACCCAGGTGCCCAGGGCGTTCGCCCGCGATGCGCACGATGCGGCGCAACCAGGCTTCGTACTCAACTTCAAAGCCGGGTTTGACCCGGTGCTTGACGACCAGGGTGACGACTTCGTCGGGGCTGGTGTTGACGGTTGAATCCATGGCTGAGTGCTTCCCCGGGGTATTGAACGATGGGGAGAGTCTGGCCCGTTGAGCGGTGGGGAGAATTGGATGTATGTGCTGTTTGGCTTGTTGCAGGAGCGAGGGGGACGCCTAGTTCTTGCTCGCGAAGAACCTCAACGATAACGCGGGCTTACTGGTTCAACGTGGCGCCCTCAGGTTTTTCGCGAGCAAGCTCGCTCCTACAATTACCGGCAAAGCTACGTCGCCCGGGCCATGTGCTCCGCAATCCTGCCCCTCAGCCACCGCTCCGCCGGGTCGTTGTCATGCACCCCGCTCCACACCATCGACAACTCCGCTGCATCAATCGCAAACGGCGGGTCCTCGGCGCGCAGGCGTGTGCCTTCGGTCAACGCGCACGCAGCGTAATCGGGCACGGTCGCGATAATTTGCGTGCCCGCCAGCAACGCCCGTAACCCGCTGAACTGCGGCACTGCCAGCACCACCCGGCGCGAGCGGCCGATGCGGGCCAGGTCCAGGTCGATATTGCCGCTCAGGTCGCCGGAGAACGACACCATCGCATGGGGCCTGGCGCAGTAGTCATCCAGGGTCAGCGGCGCCTCGCCGTCATCCCCGCGCAGGACCTTGCAGGGGATATCGCGCAGTTTCTTGCGCTTGGCATTGGCCGGCAAATCGGTGGTGTAGCTGACCCCCACGGAGATTTCACCGCTGGCCAGCAGCGAGGGCATCAACAGGTAATTGGCGCGGCGCACCACCACGATGATGCCCGGCGCTTCTTCGCGCAGGCGGCTGAGTAACGACGGAAACAGCCCGAACTCCGCATCATCGGACAGGCCGATGCGAAACACCGCGCAGCTGGTGGAAGGGTCGAAATCCTTGGCACGGCTGACGGCGCCCGAGATGGTGTCCATGGCCGGTTGCAGCTCCTTGAGTATCGCCAGTGCACGCGCGGTGGGTTCCATGGCACGGCCATTGCGCAGCAGCAACGGGTCGTCGAACAAATCGCGCAAACGGCCCAACGCGGCGCTGACTGCCGGTTGGCCGATAAACAGTTTTTCGGCGACCCGGGTCAGGTTTTTCTCGAACATCAAGGCTTCGAAAATCACCAGCAGGTTCATATCGACACGGCGCAGATCGTTGCGGTTCATGGGCGCTATCCAAACGTTTTCCAGGGGGGCCAGGGAAGCATGCACCGCACGCCAGGGATTGCATAGCTGTGCTGTCTTTTCCAGCACCGCACCTGGCGAAATTAACAACGATTAACTCGTCAGCCAGGCGGCCCGGCAACAAGATGAAGCGCGTCTACACTGCACCCATCCACCGGGAACGTTCCCATCGACTGCGGATATTTGTCATGGCCCGACTCGAGCAATATGCCCCCCGGTTGCCCGCCACCGGTGGCCTGTGCCCCCGGCGTGAGCGCATCGCCAAGCAACTGATCCTTGCCAACCTCGGCGAAAGCCTGGCGATCGCCGACCTGGCCCAGGCCTGCGCCTTGTCGCGCAGCCACTTTTCCCGCGCCTTCAAATGCACCACCGGGCTGTCGCCCCAGGAATGGATTCGCCAGCAACGCATCCAACGCGCCAAGGAATTGATTACCGGCTCGTCCCTGAGCCTCACGCAGATCAGCCTGGAATGTGGCTTTTGCGACCAGGCGCACTTCTGCCATATGTTCACCCGCAGCGAAGGCGTCAACCCGATGACCTGGCGAAACCACCACTCGCGCAGCAAACCTGATGTGATCGCTGCCTAGTGGTCTGCGCGCACCTGGAATATGCTGGCCGCTCCCTTCCTCCAGAACCTGGGCAGCCATGAATGACTTGAGCGACCAGGCCGTGCATTTCGGCCCCTACCGCATCCACCCGCGCCAGCGCCTGGTGCTGGAGGCCGGTCGCCCGCTGCGCCTGGGGCGGCGGGCGGTGGACATCCTGCTGATCCTGCTGGAGCACGCCGGCAATGTGGTGAGCAAACAGGAGTTGATCGCACGGGTCTGGCCCAAAAGTGTGGTGGAAGACGGCAACCTGCGGGTGCACATGGCGGCGTTGCGCAAGGCACTGGGTGACGGCCAGGCCGGGCAGCGCTATATCGTCACGGTCGCCCAGCGCGGCTACAGTTTTGTTGCGCCACTGAGCATCGAACCCATGACGCTGCCCACCGACGGTGCGCCCCAACGCCCCAGCCATAACCTGCCCCTGCGCCGCACACGCATGATCGGCCGCCAAGCGCTGATCGACGCCCTGGTGCAACAACTGCCGCAGCAACGTTTCATCACGCTGACCGGCGCCGGTGGCATCGGCAAGACTACCGTGGCCTTGCGCGTCGCCGAATTGCTGATCGGGCATTACCGCGACGGTATTCACCTGCTGGACCTGGCGCCGCTCAGTGCAGCGTCCATGATCCTGCCCAACCTGGCCGCCCTGCTCGGCCTGACACCGGGCGAAAATACGGCCCTGGCCAGCCTCGCCCGCAGCCTGCAGGCACGCCAGATGCTGCTGGTGATCGACAACTGCGAGCACCTGCTCGACGACATCGCCCTGATCAGTGAAACCCTGCTGCGCCATGCACCGCACCTGCACATCCTTACCACCAGCCGCGAAGCCCTGCGCGCCGAAGGTGAGTATGTGCAGCGCCTTGAACCACTGGCCTGCCCGCCCGCCACCGGCAACCGCGCCCAGGCCCTGGGTTACCCGGCCATGCAATTGCTGATCGAGCGCGCCATGTCCCACCAGGAGAGCTTTGCCCTGAGCGACGCTGAACTGCCCCTGGCGATTGATATCTGCCAGCGCCTGGACGGCATTCCTTTGGCCATCGAACTGGTGGCCGCGCAAATCGAACGGTTTGGCTTGCCGGGCCTGTTGGTGCAGATGGAAGACAACTTTCGCCTGCTGACCCGCGGACGACGCACTGCCCTGCCCCGCCAGCAGACCCTGCGCGCCACGCTCGACTGGAGCTTTGACCTGCTCACCGAGTGCGAACAAATCTGCCTGCGCCGCCTGGCGGTCTTCCGTGGCGGCTTCAGCCTGGTCAGCGCAGCGGCGGTGATCGCCGGGGAGCAAGTGGCCCCCGCCGAAGTGCTGGGCTCCATCACGCAACTGGTGGCCAAGTCGTTGTTGAATGTGGAGGCCAGCGATGACGAAATGGTCTATCGCCTGCTGGACATCACCCGCACCTATGCCCTGGAAAAGCTCAGCCAGGCCTGCGAGCTGCATGCCACGCGAGAGCGCCACGCTGCACGCTGCCTGGCGCTGATGGAACAGGCCCAGGGCGACTGGGACTTGATCGCCACGCAGCCGTGGATCGACCGCTATGCACCGCTGCGCGAAGACGTGCGCGCCGCTCTCGACTGGGGCTTTGCCGATGGCGGTGCGCAGTTGATGGCTATCCGCCTGACGGTCAGCGCAATGCCCCTGTGGCAAGAACTGTCGTTGCTGCGTGAACACGGCGGCTATGTGGACCAGGCGCTGGCGCTGATCGACCAGGTCACCGCGCCCTGCGCGCAATTGACTCTGCAACTGCAATTGGCCCTGGGCAGCCTGTCCTATCACGCCATGGGCGCTGCGCCTCGCACCATTGCAGCATTCGAAGGGGCCGCGCGCCTGGCCGAGGCGCGCCAGGATCGTGCCGGCCAGTTGCGTGCGGTCTCCGGGCTGATGGCGGTGAACCTGTGCGCCGGGCGCTACGGCCCAGCGCAGGAGCTGAGTGTGCAGTTCGAACGTCTCGACCCACGCAACGAGCCGTTGCTGGACCTGAGCGCCCAGCGGCTGCGTGCGCTGGGCCAGCATTACACCGGTAACCAGGCCCTTGCGCGGCACCACGCCGAGCAGGTGCTGCAGCGTATGTCCCAAAGCGGTCACGTGAACCGCTTTGCCCTCGGGGTTGGCGTGCAATACGACCAGAGCGTTGCCTCCTTGACCGTGCTGGCGCGAATCCTGTGGTTGCAAGGCTTTGCCGATCGCGCCTGGCGCACCGCCAGCCAGGCATTGGAGTTGGCGCTGCAGATCAACCATGGCACCTCGATCTGCTACACCCTGGCCCTGGCTGGGGTGGTGATCGCCCGCTACAACGGCGCCGAAGACGACGCCCAAGCCCTGCAACGGCTGCTGCTGGAGCAGTCGCACCAGCATTCGGTGCAGTTGTTCCAGACCTGGGCCGGGCATTACGCCGGTATTCTTGGCCACCCGGATTGGCAAGGCCTGGGCCTGATCCAGGACACCTTGATCACCTTCGGTACCCATGCGGTGGATGCGCCCACCCTGGAGCGCGCGCGCAGTGGCGCGGCGGGCTGGTGCGCCCCGGAGATTGTGCGGGTGTACGCCTTGCAGCTAGAGGATGAGCACGCCGCCGAAGCCCTGCTGCTGGAAGCGCTAGGCCTGGCGCACCAGCAAGGTGCCCTGGCCTGGGAGCTGCGCTGCGGCGAATCCCTGGCGCAATTGTGGCAACAGCAGGGGCGCATTCAGCTCGCCAGGGATTTGCTCGGTTCAATCCATGCACGCTTCAGCGAAGGCTTCGACACCCAGGATCTACTGCGCGTGCGCTGCCTGCTCGACGAGTTGCAGGACAAACGGCCGGCCTGAGAACGCGCCCAGGCAAGGCGCGTAGCCTTGCTGCAAACGCTCGACCTGACGCGGGTCGCGCAGTTGCCCCAAAGCGTAGCTGCGCACACAGTTGAGCAGCCGATAGCGCGCTGGGCCCAGGCCGGGCTCGACGCTCAGCAACGAGACGTTGACCAGGCGTGCCAGCAGGTAAGACAGGTCGGCATGTTCAAGCTCGGTACCGGCCACCATGTCACTCAGGCCAGGTAAGGTGACCGCCATCTTGAACAGGCTCAATTGCAGAAACAGCCAGCACTCCGGCAGGCTCAGGCGCTCGTAGCTCCAATCCAGGGCCGCGGTGAGTGAGCGATGACGCTCCACCGCCGTGCGCCGACCTCGGGCCAGCACTTGCAAGCCCGTGCGCACTTGCATTTGCACACCGCCGATGCCCAACGCATCCACCTGGGCGGCCGCCAATTCCAGGGCTAGCGGCAGGCCGTCCAGGCGCCGACACAGGTCGCGCAGCGGCGCCAAATCCTGGGGCCGCAAATTAAACCCCTGCTGATTGGCACGCGCGCGCGCCACGAACAGTTGCACCGCAGGACAGGCCATCGCCTGTTCGACATTGGCCGACGGCGACGGCACCGCCAGCCGAGGCACGCGCAGCACCCACTCGCCAGGGGCCAGCAAGGCTTCGCGGCTGGTGATCAGCACGCTGATGCCAGGCGCCGTCGCGCGCAGCGCACGCAGTAGCTGTCGGCATGCGCCCAGCAGCAGGTCGGCGCCGTCGAGTATCAGCAGCAACTGGCGCGAGGCCAGGCGCCGGCCCAGTTCGTTGAAACTATCGGGCGTCGAATGCAACTGCAGTACCCTGGCGAGGCTGCCGAGCAGTTCGCTCGGCGCTTGCACAACGGCCATGTCGAGCCACCATACCCCGTCGCGATAACGCGGCAATGCCCGCTCGGCCAGGGCCAGGGCGAGTGTGCTCTTGCCAATGCCGGCCACGCCGGTGAGGGTCAACAACCGCTGCACGGCCAAACGCCGCGCCAGCACGCCCACCAGTGCATCGCGCCCCCACACCGGGCTCAGCCGCGCCGCCAGGTTGTGCTGAGGCAACGGCGTCGGCAGCGCGTCCTGCGCAGGCGCAGCGAAGCAGTAACCGCGCTGGGGGTGATTGAGGAGCCAGCGTTGGCCGTCCAGGGCGCGACGCAATGCGGCAATGTGCACGCGCAGGTTGCTCTCTTCGACGACGCTGTTGGGCCACACCCGCTCGATCAAGGTCGCCTTGCTGATGAAATGCCCGGGCGCTTCGAGCAGTACCGCAAGAATATCCAAGGCTCGCCCGCCCAGCGGTACCGGCCAGCCGGCCTTACTGACCAGGCGCTGCTGCCGATGAAAGGTGTAGGGGCCAAAGCTCACCGCCGTAGCATTTTGCATGTCCGTCACAGCGCTGAAACACCCGTGCTTGAGTGCCTGCGCATCCTTTTTCCATGGGCTCGACGCTATCTTGCCAGTTGGCGATGACAGGACAATGCTGGCACGGGGAGCGATACGGACAATCGGGTGCCTGAGACGGACATGCTGTCGTTAACTGAACTGTTGTCGGTATTGGGTAGGGTTCAAACCGAGCTTTTCGCTGAACAGAAAGCGCATATGCCGCACGCTGCCAAAGCCTGCGTGGAAGGCCACGGTCTTGAGCGGCAGGTCGGTGGTTTCCAGCAAGTGCCGGGCCCGGTCGATACGCGCGCCTTGCAGGAACGCCATGGGCGTCATCTGCACGTCCTTGGCGAACAGCCGCGCAAAGTGGCGCGCGCTCATGCCTGCCAGCTCGGCCATGGACTCGATGGTAAAGGGTTGATCCAGATGCGCCAGCACGTGGTTCTGCACGCGGGTGATCGGGGTCTCTTGGGGCGCCACGGCAGCAGTCATCGGGCTGAACTGGGCCTGGCCGCCCTGGCGTTTCATCACCACCAGCAGCACCTTGGCCACATCCACCGCCACTTGCTTGCCGTGGTCCTGGGCGACGACCGACAGGGCCAGGTCGATACCTGCGGTGACGCCGCCAGAGGTGATCAGGCGCCCGTCCTGCAAATAGATGCGATCGGTCTCGACAATGGCGTTGGGAAACGCCTTGATCAACCGCTCGGTGTAGTGCCAATGGGTGGTCACGCGGTGCCCGTCGAGCAAGCCTGCGTGGCCGAGCACAAAAGCGCCGGTGCAGATCGAGCCAAAACGCCGAGCCCGTGGCGCCGCCGCTTTGAGCCAGGGCAACAACGCGGGATGGCATTCGTTATAGGCGCCGGGGCCGCCGGGCACCAACAGCAGGTCATAGGCCGCCTGGGCCTGTTCCAACAGCAGATCGGTCTGCACGCTCACGCCGTTGGAGGCCCGCAACGGGCCGGGCTCGGTGCCGACGGTCAGGATCTGGTAGTGATCGGCCGCCGGCAGATAGCGGTTGGCAATCGAAAACACTTCCAGCGGCCCGGCCATGTCGAGCAGCAGGAAGTCCGGGAACAGCGCCATGGCCACGGTTTTCATAAGCGGGAAATGTCCATCGAGAAGGAGTGCGGCGGGCATTATGGCACGACTTTAACTGTCAACCTGAAAGAGACAGTTATTCTATTTTCATCTTATTAATCAATCATTCGTTAACCATTAACCTTCTTCTCAACGCAAGCGCCCTGCATCTCGCAGCCCGCGCTCACTTGAGGACTGGACCATGCTGACCCTTCGCAAAGCTTCCGAACGCGGCGCCGCCAATCACGGTTGGTTGAAGTCGTTCCACACCTTCTCTTTTGCCAACTACTGGAACCCCAAGGAACAGGGTTTTTCCGACCTGCTGGTGATCAACGATGACCGCGTCGCCGCAGGCAAAGGCTTCGGCCAGCACCCGCACCGCGACATGGAAATCTTCTCCTACGTGCTCGAAGGCGCGCTGGAGCACAAGGACACCCTGGGCACCGGCTCAGTGATCCGCCCTGGCGATGTGCAACTGATGAGCGCCGGCAGCGGCGTGGCCCACAGCGAGTTCAACCACAGCCAGCGTCATGGCGTGCACTTCCTGCAAATCTGGATCGTGCCCAACGAAGCCGGCGCCAAGCCGCGCTATCAGCAGGAGCACTTCACCGAAGCGCAAAAACGTGGGCGCTTGCAGTTGATCATCTCGCCGGAGGGCGCCAACGGTTCGCTGAAAGTGCGCCAGGACGCACGGGTGTATGCCGGGCTGTTCGACGCTGACGAAAGTGCCCGCCTGGAGCTGGCACCGGATCGCTACGCCTACATCCATGTGGCGCGCGGCAGCGTTGAACTCAACGGCCAGCGCTTGCAGGAAGGCGACGGTGTACGCGTACGGGACGAACGCCAGATCCGCCTGAGCCACGGCGAAGACGCTGAAGTACTGGTGTTTGACCTGCGCCCCAACGAACTGCCGCAAATGCCATGACGGCCGCAGTGATGGTCCCGCCAGCGGGACCATCGTTGGCATCGATAGTCACCATCAGCGCAATGAAGTTCTCTAAAAAAATGCAACGCGTAACATCAAACCCATGCCAAACGGCACCCAACTAAAACACTCGGAGCACATCATCATGAAACGCCAACTCTTGCTTAGCCTCGCTTTCTCGGTACTCGCTGCAAACGCTTTTGCCCACCCGGTTGTCGCTGAAGGCGGCGCGGATCGCCTGATAGAAACCCGTGTTGCCGAAGGTGGCGCGGATCGTCTGCAAGAACGCGGTTTGGCTGAAGGCGGTGCTGATCGCCTGCAAGAACGCGGTCTGGCTGAAGGCGGTGCTGATCGCCTGCAAGAACGCGGTCTGGCTGAAGGCGGTGCTGATCGCCTGCAAGAACGTGGCCTGGCTGAAGGCGGAGCGGATCGCCTGCAAGAACGCGGTCTGGCTGAAGGCGGTGCTGATCGCTTGCAGGAACGTGGCCTGGCTGAAGGCGGTGCCGAGCGCTTGCTGAGCACCCACGTATAACCCCGCACTGTTGGCGGGACACCCCAAACCGGCCTGATCAGCCGGTTTTTTTTCGTCTTCAATTTCTATCACACCACCCCCCGTAACCACGATGCGAAGCGAGCCGCTCTTGATCTTGATCTGCTTTTGATCTCAGGCGCCCCGTTAAACCACGCTGGCCGGAATTCGACAGGGATTTGGGGGGTAAACCGGCAGGGATGCCGGTTTAGCCGCCCCGCGCCATGGATGGCGCGTGGCGGCGGCCCCCCAAATCACTGGCGGATTGCGGGCACACCGAGCCCAAGCGAGGTGCCGAGTGGTGGGGCGAGGACCTTTTGGTTACTTTTGGGTCCTTCCAAAAGTGACCCGCTGTCAGAGCGGAACCCTAGGTGGCCGTTACCGCAGGAATGGATATGTACACGCTCCAACTGTGTTGACTGTCAGGCCGCCTTCGCGAGCAAGCCCGCTCCCACAGTTGGATCTTGGGGTGTCAGGTAGAGGGGTGTCGACCGGCAGGCCGTCATCGCAGGCAAGCCAGCTCCCACATTTGGACTGCGGGGTGTCAGGTAGAGAGGTGTCGGCTGACAGGCTCCCACAGTTGGATCACGGGCCAGTCAGAAACTTCTTGCGATACGCCGCCGGCAGCATCCCCACCCGCTGCTGAAACAACCGCCTAAACGAATTACTGTCCTCATAACCCACCGCATACGTAATGCTATCGAGCGTCATCCGTGTCGACTCAAGCATCTGCTTGGCACGCTCCAGACGCAGGCTCTGCAGATAACCAATCGGCGTACACCCCGTGGCCTCCTTGAAGCGCCGCTTGAAATTACGCACCCCAAAGCCAAAGCGCTGGGCAACCTCGTCGATCACCAATGACTGCGCAAAGTGTTGCTCCAACCAATGCTGCACACGCAGGATCTGCGCGTCACCGTGGCTCTTGGGCAGCGACCACATCGCGTAGGCCGACTGCTCAGTGCGCCCAGCATCGATCAGCAAATACTTGCCGCAGGTATGAGCCAGCTCCGGCGAACCGAAACGGCGGACCAGCTGCAGCATCAAATCCATCGCTGCCGTAGCGCCGCCACAGGTGATCAGGCGATTGTCTTCGCAGAAGATCTGCCCCTCATCCAGGCTGACCTGGGCATACCGACGCCGGAAAAACCCGGCAAATGCCCAGTGAGTCGTCGCACGCAAGCCGTGCAATAACCCCGTCTCGGCCAGCATGAAGGCCGCCGTGCACATCGAAGCCAACACAGCGCCCTGCCCATGCTGCTCACGCAACCAGGGGCCGTAAGCGGCGAACGTCGGCAGGGCTTCCTTGAGGGTAAAGAGAAAACCGGGAATCAGCACCAGGTCGGTGTGCGCGATCTGCGCCAGTGAACCGTGCACCTGCAGGCATTGCCCACCCCATACCGTCACCGGCTGGCCGTCCAGGGACGCGAGCGTCACCTCGAAGGGTGGGCTTTGCGCGAACAGATTGGCCGCACTGAGCATTTCCATGGCCAGGGTGGCACTGGCAGCGGAACACTGATCCGCCAGGAGCAAGGTGACATGCATGTAAAAACTCCGGCTTGCACTTTTCGCATGTAATAAGTCATTTACGCATCTACCTTAGCCGATTCCGCCCCCGTACAGTGCGGCCATTGATCAACTGTCTGGCGTTTTTATGAATCTCTGGTTTCGATTACTGCTCATGCTGTTGCGCCGCCCCTGGCGCAAACCGGTTCACGGCCTGGCCACCACGGTGGTGCGCATGCGCGTCTGGCCGCTGGACCTGGACCTGAACCGGCATGTCACCAATGGCCGGTATTTCACCCTGGCCGATGTGGCACGCATGGATTTTGTGCTGCGCACGGGCGCCTTTCGCGTGGCGCTACGTCACAAGGCTATGCCGATAGTCGGCGATACCTGGGGCAAGTTCCGTCGGGAATTGAAGCTGTTTGAGGCATTCGACGTGCACACCCGCATTCTCGGCTGGGACCACAAGTGGAACCTGATGGAGCACCGCTTTGTCAGCAATGGGCGGGTGGTCGGCGTGGTGGTGATGCGCGGGCTGTTTCGCTCCGCCAAGGGCACCCTGCCCCCGGCTGAATTTATTCGCGAACTGGGCTTGGACGACACTTCACCGCCGATGCCGCAATGGTTGAGCGACTGGGCACGCAGTTGCGATGAGATGAGTGCGCAATTGCGCGAGGAAGAGCAGGTTTAAAAACCCCGGCTAAGCCTCGCGTTTGAGCTTCAAATGCCGCGCATACCATGGCCGCTGCGGTACACGTTTGAACAGGCCCTTGAGCAGCTCTTCATCGGCACCGAAGGTAATGCGCAGGGCCAGCTTCATGATCTCCGGATCCATTTCCATCGAACGCCCCTGCTGCAGCCCCGGCGTGGTGCTGCAGCCGTGGGTGTCCGGGCCCAGCCACGGGTCACCTATTTCGACCCAGCGGCCTGGCGCGAACCAGGCCACGCCGTTGACTTCCAGTCGGCTCACCTCACCTGGGTTGAAGCGCTCGTGGGCACGAAACCAGTCTTCGATGCGGTCATCGATCCAGCCGTGAAAATGCCAGAACACCGGGTTTACATGGGATGAAAACGGGTCGCCCAGGAAGTCGTTCTCCGGCGCATACCAACGTGCGGCAAAGTCTGCGGGGTCACGGGCGAAGGGTACCGGGGCGCCGTTGGACGGGTCGCGGGGCACCGAGGCCCAGCGCATATGCAGCCAATCGTGCAGGCCCAGTTCCATTTCCGAGCCCAGTTGGCCCAGGCTCAACTTGGCCAGGTAGCGCGGATCGCGGTACTGGGATTCCCACACCTGAAAGTTGCTGTGGTAGGTCTCGGCCGCCTTGATATCGCTGACCCACTGGGTGTAGTCGGCGTCATCTGGCGCCGACCAACAGGGCGGCAGCGCGAAACCGTCGTGGTTGTCAAAGTAGCGCACAAATCCCAGGCGATCGCGCTCCAACGGCGGTTGCGGCTCGGGGAATTGCGGCCAGGACGGCAAGTCCTGCATGGAACGTGCGGTGCCGAGCATGTGGCGGTGCATGAAGAAGAAGTCGATGCCCGAACCATTGCGGTCCTTGCGCTTGCCACGGGCGTCGCGCTCTTGGCCACGGGGCCCGGGCTGCCAGCCGATGCCGCGCAGGGCCTCGCGTTTTTCTTCGGAGAGTTTGTGCCATTGGTCACGGGTGGCGTGCCAGAGTTGGTGAAACAGCCGGTGCTCGGGAGAAATCAGCCAGGCCAGCAAGGTCGGGTTGAGGCCGATGCGCTGGCGGGCTTCGGGAAACAGTTGTTTGTGGGCGATAAAACGGTTGTCGCGTTCGGTCAGCGCCAGGGGCCGCTCAAGGTCGAGGATGTGCCCGCTGAGGGTGGCGCTGCCGGCATTGCCGAAATCGGCCCAGACTTGATCCAGGGTCATCTTGAATTCATAGGCCGGCACGCCGCCGGCGGAATCACGGTCGATCAAGCGCCAATAGAGCACGGTGCCCTCGCCCGTCAGCAGGTCGCCCAAGACGCGGTAGCGCGGCTCGCCTTCAGCGCGCAGCTGCTCGGCGGTGTCCAGGTAACCGCGCAGGCCACGGCCACGGGGGGCGATGTCCAGCAGCAACTCCAGGCCTTGCAGCGGCAGGCCCGCAAGGCCGGCATCGCGGCCTTCCAGGCGCAGGCTCCAAACGCCCCGCAGGGTGTTCGCCAGGTGCCGGCCTTGGGTGTCGGCGAGGTCGACCGTGGCTTCGCCGGGGGTGATGGGAAACGCTTCTTCCCGTGTCAACTCGCGATGGGCATAAAAGGCCGCGGGCACGGCTGCACCGGTCAGCGCCAGGCCTGCGATGAACCCACGTCGAGAGATTGTCATTGGCTACCTTAGGAAACGGCTTGATCAGAGCTAGAACGTTTGCAGCCCGACGAAATTTACCGCCCTGCCCCCGCCACCTAAATTTTCCCCGCCATCGCTCGTTCCTCCCTGATAGCAAAGGCCTCAACTGACTGAGATGGCAATGACAAAATCACGTTCGAAAAAGGCGCTGTATATCGGCCTGCCGCTGGCCCTGGCTATCGGCGCCGGGGCGGGCTTGCTGGTCTGGGATCAGTGGTTCAAGGGCAACGCCGGCTACCCGCTGGAGGTGATCAAGCAGGCCAATGAAATGCAGGATCGCCTGTTGTCATTCGACAGCCACATCACCCTGCCCCTGGATTTCGGCACGGCGGGCAATGAGGCCGACAAGGATGGCAGCGGCCAGTTCGACCTGGCCAAGGCTGCCCGCGGCCGATGGTCGGGTGCCGCGCTGACGATCTTCGGCTGGCCGGAAATCTGGAACGGCGCCAACGCCCCGCACAAGCCCACCGATGGTTTTGTCGAGGAGGCCCGCCACGAACAGGAGGTGCGCTACAAGATCATCTCCGGCATGGTGCGTGACTTTCCCAACCAGGTGGGCATCGCCTATACCCCGGACGATATGCGGCGCCTGCACGGCGAAGGCAAGTTCGCGATCTTTATCAGCATGCTCAACGCCTACCCCCTGGGCAAAGACCTGAACCAGCTGGACTTATGGGCCGCACGCGGCATGCGCATGTTCGGCTTCAGCTACATCGGCAATAACGCCTGGTCCGACTCGTCGCGACCGCTGCCGTTTTTCAATGACTCCACCGACGCCCTCGAGGGCCTGTCGCCTATCGGCCAGCAAGCGGTGCATCGCCTCAATGACCTGGGAGTGATCATCGACGTGTCGCAGATGTCGACCAAGGCCCTGGAACAGGTCGCGCAGTTGAGCCGCACGCCGATGGTGGCGTCCCACTCGGCGCCACGGGCATCGGTGGACATCCCGCGCAACCTCAGTGACAAGGAACTGCAACTGATCAGGAACAGCGGTGGCGTGGTGCAAGTGGTGGGCTTCCCCGCCTACCTGCGCCCCTTGAGCCAGCCGACCCAGGACAAGCTCAACGTCCTGCGCGCACGCTTCGACCTGCCGCCACTGCCCAACCTGGCCATGGCCTTGATGCCCGGCGATGCAATCATTGCCGCCTGGCCCGAGCAACGCTTCGGCCAGTACGCCAGCGCGCTGTACGGCATTCTCGAGGAAGAACCCAAGGCCACCCTCAAGGACCTGGGCGATGCCATCGACTACACCGTGCGCAAGATCGGCATCGATCATGTCGGTATTGCCTCGGACTTCAACGACGGCGGCGGCCTCCAGGGCTGGGAGAACGTCGGCGAGGTGCGCAACGTCACCGCCGAACTGATCCAACGCGGCTACTCCGAAGCCGATATCGCCAAGCTGTGGGGAGGCAACTTCCTGCGGGTGTGGGAGCAGGTACAAAAATCCGCCAAGCCATTGGCCAATCGCTAACTACCATGAAGTAAGTCCATGACCGACCGCCGTACATTTCTCAAGCAGGCCGGCGTCTTTGCCGCGAGCCTGCCGCTGGGCACCGCATTGCTGCCTCAGGCAGTGGCCGCCGTTACGAACGACCCATGGACGGGATTGAAACAGCTGTTCAACCAGGACCCGAACTACCTGCACTTTTCCAACTTCCTGGTGGCCTCGCACCCAAGACCCGGGCGCGAAGCCATCGAGCGCTACCGCCAGCAGATCGACCGCAACCCCGGCCTGGCCATGGACTGGGACTTGCAGGAAACCTGGAAGCGTGAAGGCCAGGTACGCGAGTGGGCCGGCCGTTACCTGAACGCCAAACCGGCGCAGATCGCCCTCACCGGCAGCACATCCGAAGGGCTGGCGATGATCTACGGTGGGATCAAGGTGCGCGCCGACCAGGAAATCCTCACCACGGTGCATGAGCACTACGCCACCGCGTTCAGCCTGGATTTCAGGGTGCGCAAGGAGCGGACCCAGGTACGTAAAATACGCCTGTTCAAAACCCCCAATCAGGTCTCGGCCGATGAAGTGCTGGGCAACATCCAGCGTAACATTCGCCCCAACACCCGCGTGCTGGGCATGACCTGGGTGCAGTCCGGCAGCGGCGTGAAACTGCCCATCGGTGAGATCGGCAAGCTGGTGGACGAACACAATCGCAACCGTGACGAGCCAGATCGCCTGCTCTATATCGTCGATGGCGTGCACGGCTTCGGCGTGGAAGACCTCGACTTCCCAAGCATGCAGTGCGACTTCTTCATCGCCGGTACTCACAAGTGGATGTTCGGCCCGCGCGGCACTGGCCTGGTGTGCGCCCGCGAGACCGAAAACAAATACGTCACACCGATGATTCCGACCTTCTCCGAAGACAAGGACTTCGCCACGACCATGACGCCCGGTGGCTACCACGCCTTCGAGCATCGCTGGGCCGCCGATGAAGCCTTCAAGTTGCACCTGCAACTGGGCAAGGCGCCGGTGCAGGCACGTATCCATGCCCTCAACACCGAACTCAAGGACCAACTGCTGGCCCACCCGCAGATCGAACTGGTGACACCGCGCAGCCCCGAGCTGTCAGCGGGTTTCACCTTTTTTCGAGTCAAGGATCAGGACAGCGATGCCGTCGCGGCCTACCTGATGAAAAACCGCGTGGTGGTGGACGCAGTGGACCGTGACGTTGGCCCGGTGATTCGCACCTCACCGGGCCTGCTTAACAACTCCGATGAGATCCAGCGCTTCATGACCCTGCTGAGCCAGCGGCTATGACCCTTTTCCCTTTGAACGAGACGCCTTCATGACGCCATTCCGACTCAAACCGCTCACCGCATTGGCCCTCACTGCCCTGTGCGGCGCCCTGCTGCCCGGCCTGGCCCAAGCCGCCGCCCCCCAACCGGGCAAGGTGTTCAAAGACTGCAAGGACTGCCCGGAAATGGTGGTGTTGCCCGCCGGCACCTTCACCATGGGCACGCCCGAAGACGAAGTGGGCCGCGAGCCCGACGAAGGCCCGATGCATGAGGTGACCTTCGCCAAACCGTTCGCCATGAGCCGCTTCCATATCACCGCCGGCGAATGGGACAGCTACGTGCGCCAGACCGGGGTCAAGATCGCCAATGGCGACGACCGCCCCGGCCGTGAATGCATCGCCAGCAAGCCGCGCTACCCCCAGGGGCCACGTCAGCCGGCGGTGTGCATGGACATGGACGACATCAAGCAGTACGTGAGCTGGTTGTCGAAGAAGACCGGGCACACCTACCAAATGGTCAGCGAAGCCCAACGCGAATACGCCGCCCGCGCCGGCACCAGCGGCCCGTTCCCCTTCCCGTTCGACGAAGGCAAGGGCTACAGCATCGCCCAGCACGCCAACACCTACGGCCCGGCGGACGGCTACAGCTATTCGTCGCCCGTGGGCAGCTACCCACCGAATGCGTTTGGCATGTATGACATGCACGGCAACGTGTATGAGCGAGTGGCTGATTGCGAGCACCCGAACTACGTCGGCGCGCCGACGGATGGCAGTGCGTGGGTGGAGCCCAACTGCGAGGCCTACCAGATTCGCGGCAATGACTGGGGCGAGGCGCCGGTGTTTTCACGCTCGGGCAATCGCAACAACATCTACCCGCAAACGCGCGGGGATTGGATCGGTTTTCGGGTCGTGCGCGAACTCTAATACCTTGTAGGAGCGAGCTTGCTCGCGAAAAACTCACAGACGCCGCGCTTATTCAGGAAACGCAAGTAATCGTTGACGTTTTTCGCGAGCAAGCTCACTCCTACAGGGTTCAGCCTTGCTTGGCCAACAGCTCCAAGCCTTCATGCAGTGCCGGGAACAGGCTGTTGTTGAAGTTGTTCCAGCGCAGCTCAAGGATGGTGTCCTCGGGCGAAATCTCGGTCTTGAGCACGTCGTGGAACACCTCTCCCGAATCGATGCCGTTATCCACGTAGTGGAATGACGCACCCGTCCAATACAACGGTTCGCACGCCTGCGTCGCTTTGCTCGCCCAGTCGGTGATCGCCTGCCCACGTGCGCCGTACAGCGCATTCCAGGTGGCGTACGCCCCACGGCGTTCGTACGGCGACTCGAGGCGGGTGATGCCCGGATGAATGTTCATGATGCGCCGCGCAAACGGCGCACCCGGGCGCACCAGCTCGTCGAGGATCACCAGCAAACCATCCAGCACCACGATGTCAGCCTTCAACTCCACCAGGGTGTCATGCAGGCGACGCTCGAAATCCTGCTTGCCGGCGACATGTTCGGCGCTGCCCCGTGGCAGGCGGCGATAGGTCGACGGCACGCTCAGCAGCAGGTCATTGACCAACGTGCCCTGCACACGCAAATCCGCCGGGTACAGCCACTGGCGACCCGGCTGGTAAGCAAAGCCATAGTCCGCCACCAACTGCTGGTCCCGCGGGTTTTGCTCATCGTCGTCATACACCACGCCCACCAGGTTGTAAGCTTCGCCCAGCGGCGTGTCGTTGAGCGAGCCCACCAGAAACTCCAGCACCGATTTCATATAGCGCTCGTGGTCTTTATAGGCCACCGGCTGCCCCGCCTTGTCGGCGGCGGCATTTCTCAGGGACCAGACATACACCAGGTTCTTTTTCGTCATGTGTTTCGCTCTCGCTCAAAGGGCCACGCACGGCATTGATACGCGTGCGCCTACAGAACAAGAACGAACCAGGCCCCGGGTAATTTATCGCCCACGGCCACCGCCCGGCACGCCGCGCTAAATAGTCCCGCCACAGCTTCGTTTGTCATGGGTAAGGGTCTGTGTGCCCAGCCCCCTCTTTTTCACTTTCCGGGAAGTATTTATGACCGACCCCAAGCGCGGCGCCTTCAAAGGTTTGCTCGCATTGCTCAGGCCCTTTCGCACTATCGTGACGGTCTCCGTCGCCCTTGGCATGGCGGGCGGCCTGGCCATTACCTTGCTGTTGGCGACGATTAACACTGCGCTGCATTCGTCTACCGGCATGACACAGGGGGTAATCCTGACCTTTGCTGCACTTTGCCTACTGGCCCTGACCAGCTCGATCGTTTCCGATATCGGCACCAACTACGTCGGACAACGGATCATTGCCGCCCTGCGCAAAGATCTCGGCGAAAAAGTCCTGTCAGCACCCATTGAACAGATTGAACAGTATCGTTCCCATCGCCTTATCCCGGTACTGACGCACGACGTCGATACCATCAGCGACTTTTCCTTTGCCTTCACCCCACTGGCCATCGCTACGACCGTGACCCTGGGCTGCCTTGGCTACCTGGCATACCTGTCGGTACCGATGTTCCTGATGATGGTGGTGGCAATCATCATTGGCAGCAGCGTGCAGTTCATTGCCGGCGCAAAAGGCATTCGTGGCTTCGACGAGGCCCGCGATCAAGAAGACGAGCTGCAACGCTATTATTCGGCGATCGCCTCAGGCGCCAAGGAGCTGCGTATCCATCGGCCACGCCGCTACCGCATGAACACTCACCGCATCCAGGAAACCGCCGACCGCATCAGCGATATTCAGGTGCGTTCGGTGAACATCTATATAGTCGCCAAAACCTTCGGCTCGATGCTGTTCTTCGTCGTCATCGGCCTGGCCCTGGCAATGCAAGCCTACAATCCGAATCCAGACCCGGCGGTGATTACCGGTTTCGTGCTGGTGCTGCTGTACATGAAGGGTCCGCTGGAACATGTGGTGGGTTACCTGCCGATCATCGGCAAGGCGCGCATTGCGTTTGCACGCATTACCGAACTGTCCGAACGCTTTTCCTCCCCCGAGCCGCACTTGCTGATGGACGGCAGCGAAGCGCCAATACCCGTGGTGCACAGCCTGGAATTGCGCGGTGTGAGCTACAGCCCGCCGCCAGTGGAAGGCAGCCAGCCGTTCCACCTGGGGCCGATCAACCTGAACATCAAGCAGGGCGATATCGTGTTTATCGTCGGCGAAAACGGCTGTGGCAAGACCACCCTGATCAAGCTGTTGCTGGGCCTGTATCAACCCCACGCCGGCGAAATCCGCCTCAACGGCGAAACCGTGACCGACCCGGCACGCGACGACTACCGACAACTATTCACCACGGTATTCGCCGACTACTACTTGTTCGATGACTTGGTCCAAGGCAGCGCCACTCAATCGCTGGACAGTGCCGCAAGGTACCTTGAGCGCCTGGAAATCGCGCACAAGGTCAGCGTCAAGGACGGCGTGTTCAGCACCACCGACCTCTCCACTGGCCAGCGCAAACGCCTGGCACTTGTGAATGCCTGGCTGGAAGAGCGCCCCGTGCTAGTGTTCGACGAATGGGCGGCCGACCAGGACCCAGCCTTTCGCCGCGTGTTCTATACGGAGCTGCTGCCGGACCTCAAACGCCTGGGCAAGACCATCATTGTGATCAGTCATGACGATCGCTATTTCGATATTGCAGACCAGTTGGTGCGCCTGAGTGCGGGGAAAATCGTCACTGAACTGGAGCCGGCATAAATTTTTCCGGTTTAGGTGAGTGGGAACGTCTCATATGCATCAATGAGAATTAACCGCATTAAGCACTCCTCTGCCAACACTTAAAAAGAGAACAATCCATGCCAGTACGGCTTGCCCTCAGCCCCTTGAGCGCCGCAGTATCCATGCGGCGGGCCTTGAAATTAAACGTTTTGCCCAGCGCCCTGGCCCTTGCGGTCAGCCTGCCGGTGGCGGGCTATGTCCAGGCGCAAGAGTTCGAATTGAACATCCCGGCGCAACCTTTGAGCACGGCATTGCAGGTATTCGGTCAACAGGCCGATCTGCAGATTCTATACAGCCCGGACATGGTTAAAGACAAACACAGCAGCGCCGTCAACGGCAAGATGGATCCCGTGGCCGCCATCGAGCGCCTCCTGGCAGGGACGGGTGTCAGTTACAGCCTGCAAGGCAGCTCGATGATCATCAATGCCCCAAGCGCCGCCACAGACGCTTTGCAACTGGGGGCTACCCAGATCAATGCCAACCAATTGGGCACCATTACCGAAGGCTCCGGTTCTTATACGCCGGGCACTATCGCGACCGCCACCAAGATGGTGCTGACGCCGCGTGAGACGCCTCAGTCGATTTCAGTGGTTACTCGCCAGACTATGGATGACTTCGGTCTGAACGGCATTGACGATGTGATGCGCCACACCCCGGGTATTACCGTCTCCACGTTCGACAGCGAACGAACCAACTACTATTCCCGGGGCTTCCCGATCCAGAACTTCCAGTACGATGGCGTGCCAACAACGCGTAACGAAGGTTACTCGGCCGGCCAGACGTTGAGCGATATGGCAATCTATGACCGCGTCGAAGTCCTCAAGGGCACTACGGGCCTGATGACCGGCGCCGGTGGCCCTGGCGGCACCATCAACCTGGTACGCAAGAAGCCTACCGCTGAGTTCCAGGGACATGTGAGCCTCGGCGCTGGGTCGTGGGACAATTATCGTTCAGAGCTGGACGTGGGCGGCCCGCTGACCGAAAGCGGCAACGTTCGCGGACGCGCCGTGGTCGCCTATCAGGACAAGCATTCGTTCATCGATCACTATGAACGCAAGACCAATGTCTACTACGGCATCCTTGAGTTCGACCTGACCCCGGATACCCTGCTGACCATTGGCGCCGACTACCAGAACAATGACCCCAAGGGCTCGAGCTGGTCGGGGAGCCGTTCACTGTTTGATGGCATGGGTAACGACATCAAGTTCGACCGAGGCTACAACAACGGTCCTAAATGGAGCAGTTGGGGTCAATACAGCCGCAGTGTATTCGCGACCCTGGAACATGCCTTGGATAACGGTTGGATCGCCAAGGCCAACTACAGCAACCAGCTCAATGGCTATAACGCGCCGCTGGGGTACGCATCCCCTATTTCGGGCACTACCGACAGAGCGTCGGTCTACGGCTCCAAGTTCACCGGCAAGACCATCAGCAACAACGCAGACTTCTACCTGTCCGGGCCGTTCAGCCTGGGTGGGCGTGAACATCAATTGGTTGTCGGCTCTTCAGTCTCGCGCTCGCACTGGGAAGGCAATGACTATTACGGCTACGAAGCGACTTACAGGGACAGCAACAACTTCCCCCTCTATGAGTGGGACGGTGACAGCCTGGAGCCGGCCTGGGGCCCTGCCCACGAGAAAGACGATATCACCCGTCAGGCGGCCGTCTACTTCTCTACACGCCTGAGCCTCACCGACGACCTGTCCCTGCTGCTTGGTTCACGCTTGACCGACTACCGAGTAACCGGCACCAACGACTCGCGTGAGACCGGCAAGCTCATCCCTTATGCGGGCCTGGTGTACGACCTCAACGAAAATTTCTCGTTGTACGGCAGCTACACCTCCATCTTCATGCCACAACAGTTGCGGCCAGATCGCAATAACAAAATGGTCGAACCGGACGAAGGCGAAAACTATGAACTGGGGGTGAAGGGCGAATTCTATGATGGCCGCCTGAACGCCAGCCTCGCCTACTTCGAGATTCACGAGTCGAATCGGGCCGAGGAAGACACCGAGTACAACAACAACATGCCCGCCAACTCGCCTGTCGAGTGGGCCTACAAAGGCGTCCAGGCGACGACCAAGGGATATGAGGCCGAGATCTCCGGTGAACTGCTGCCTGGATGGCAAGTGCAGGCCGGCTACACCCACAAAGTGATCCGCGATGACGATGGCAAGAAGTTCTCTACCTGGGAGCCTCAGGACCAGCTCAACTTCTACACCAGCTACAAGTTCACCGGCGCGCTCGACAAACTCACCCTCGGCGGCGGTGCTCGTTGGCAGGGAGAGGCCTGGCAAGATGTCTATAACAGAGGCAAAAGTGCCACTCAACGGTTCTCCCAAGACCCATACTGGCTGGTTGACGCCATGGCACGCTACCAAATCAGCAAAAACCTGTCCGCCACGATCAACGTCAACAACGTGTTCGACAAGCGCTATTACACCAACATTGGTTTCTACACATCGTCATACTCCGGCGACCCACGCAACGTTATGCTGTCGACCCGCTGGGACTTCTGACCTGGCTGGTTGAACATCCGCAACACCCAACACCCTGCGCAGGCCGAACCTTCCCAGGGTGTTTTTTTAGGTGTTGGCGGCCTTGTACTTGCCACAAAAAAGCCCCAGGACACTCTACGCGGCCTGGGGCTTTTTGCTCTGCCCGTAATTACTCCATAGCCTTCACAAAGCTGCGCACAAACTCGGCGTTGTCGATGATGCGTTCATGGTCTGCGTCAATCACTACCGACCGCACCACACACGCCCCGCCAATCACCTTTTCCATGCTGGCTTCGATCAATGCCTTGTGCTGGCCTGCACGACTCATGGCCGCCCACCAGCAACTCACCGGTGCCTTGAGTGGCTTGAAGTCAGCCTGCTCCATGCGTTTGAACAACGTGCGATCGACTTCCCAGGAGACCCGAGCCTCATTACCACCCAGCAACGCTTGCTTGATATCGCAGAAGGTCTCACCCAGAGTCACCTCGGCCCATTCTTCGAAGCGTGCCCATTGCTGGCTCTGATCAGCATCGCCCGCCTGCAGATCGTGCCAGGCAGCCTGGATCACCTCGGCAAACGCGGGGAACATCACGCCGAGTAGCGCCACCCGTCGTTCCATATCAGAAACTTCGCTGTCATCGGTGATGACTGCCGCCTCCCAATAAGGTGCAAGCCAGCGCGGTGGCGAAGCGTCGATCCAGCCGACAAACTCCACTTGCCGCCCCGCTTGCTCCAAGCCATAAGCGACCTCCACCGCCAGGTTGCCACCCAGTGACCAACCGGCCAAACGGAAGGCCCCCTCAGTCTGAGCCTCCAACAACTGTGCAGTGTAGTCCTCAATCATGCCAGCCCAAGAGGGTACTTCGGCGCCCTCCTCGGCCAGTGCACGGCAGATCACCCCCACCACCGGTCGCTGCTCGCGTAGCGCCAGAGCGACAGCCTTGTAACAGTGCACCGAGCCGTAGCTGGGGTGAAACAGGTACAGCGGCGTGCCTTGGGTGCAGCTATTAAGCGGTACCAACAGCGAACGGCGCGTCTTGCCTTCAAGGCAGTCGACCTGCGCGCGTACGGTCGGATTGAGCATCAACTGGCTGACCGAAAGGCTGATACCACTGGCTTTGCGAATCCGCTCCTTGAGCATCAATATGCGCAGCGAGTGACCACCCAACTCGAAGAAGTTGTCGTTCACTCCCACCGACTCCACGCCCAATACATCGCTCCAGATGGCAGCGATTTTGCGTTCCATCTCGCTCTTGGGTGCTTCAAAACGCTGGGTAGATTGCACGTCAGGCTTGGGCAATGCCTTTCGGTCCAATTTGCCATTGGGGCTCAAAGGCATCTGTTCCAATACCAGCCATTGCGCGGGCACCATGTAATCCGGCAGATGAGCTGCCAAGTGCGCACTGAGGGTTTCACGCCAGTCATCGCTCTGTGCCTGCAACACCAGGTAACCCACCAAGTGCTTACCGTCCACCGCCAGCACGGCGGCTTCTCGTACCCAATCATGTTCCAGCAATCGCGCTTCAATCTCACCCAGCTCAATACGCATACCGCGCAGCTTGACCTGATGGTCAATACGCCCAGCGTACTCAATCACTCCATCCCCACGATAGCGGGCCAGGTCGCCGGAGCGGTACAGACGCTCCCCCTGGATGAACGGGTGGGCGATAAACCGTTCGGCAGTCAAGCCTGGCCTGCAGTGATAACCACGCGCCAGGCCCATACCGCCGATGAACAACTCGCCCAGCACCCCCGCTGGCACCGGCTCCAGGTTACTGTCCAGCACATAGCAGCCCAAGTTGCCGATCGGCTTGCCGATTGGCACAGCATCACGCCCTTCGTCCAGACAGGTCCAGTGGGTCACGTCGATAGCGGCCTCGGTCGGACCATATAGGTTGTAAAGGCCGACCTGCGGCAACTTGGCGAACACTTGCTGCTGCGCATCCACCGGCAATGCCTCGCCACTGCACACGACACGCAGCAGGCTGGTGCAGGACGACGCGCCAGTATCCTGCAGGAACGCTTGCAACATAGACGGCACAAAATGCAGGGTAGTGACCTGTTCTCGGTTAATCAGTTCGATCAGCTTGGCCGGGTCACGATGGTCACCCGGCGCCGCGACCACCAGGCGTGCGCCGGTCATCAGTGGCCAGAAGAACTCCCATACCGATACATCAAAACTGAACGGGGTTTTCTGCAACACGGTATCGCTGATGTCCAGGGCATATGCCTCCTGCATCCAACACAGGCGGTTAGTCAATGCACAATGCCGGTTGCCCGCGCCTTTAGGCTGGCCAGTAGAGCCGGACGTGTAGATTACGTAGGCGAGGTTTTCGCCATCAAGCGCAACACCCGGGTTGGCCTCGCTGTAAGCTTCCAACCCGCTTTCACCCAATACCAGGGTTTCCAAGCCGGCTGGTATCGGCAGTTGCTCGCGCAAGTGTGCCTGGGTCAGCAGTAATTTCACGCCGCTGTCATCCAGCATATACGCCAGCCGTTCACGCGGGTATTCCGGGTCCAGTGGTACGTAGGCACCACCGGCCTTAAGCACCGCCAACAGACCGACGACCATCTCAATCGAGCGATCCACGGCTAGGCCAACCAGCACGTCCGGACCCACGCCCGCTTCAATCAAACGATGGGCGAGGCGGTTGGCGCGGCAATTCAATTGGGCGTAACTCAGGCACTGTGCGCCAAATACCAAGGCAGGAGCTTGTGGCGCCAGGGCGACCTGCTGTTCGATCAGTTCGTGCACGCTGCGTTGCAGCGGGTAGTCGCGCGCCGTCGCATTCCAGTCTTCGACGATCAGTTTGCGCTGGGCAACGGGCAACGATGGCAGGTCCGCCAGCCGCTCCACGTGTGCCAGTGTCAACGCCTGCAGCAACTGCTGGAAATGCTCGGCCAGATGGGTAATGTCGCGCTTGTCGAACGAGGCGTGATCGTAATTGAACTCCACGGACAGGCTGTCGCCCATGGCCAGCAATACGGTCAAGGGGTAGTGAGTCTGCTCCAGGCTGTCCATCTCACCAAAACGCAGGCCGGCCGGGGCCCCCTGCTCCAAGGCCTCGGACACCGGGTAATTCTCGAATACCAGGATACTGTCGAACAGCGCTTCGCCCGCCAGGCCAGCCCAGCGCTGAATTTCGAACAGCGGTGTGTGCTCCTGTTCGCGCAGACGCAGGTTCTGCGCCTGTACCTGCTGCAGCCAGGCATCCACGCTCAGTTGTGGGCTGGGCGTCGCTATCACTGGTAGCGTGTTAATGAACAGGCCGATCTGCTGCTCGATGCCCGCTAACCCAGCCGGACGCCCCGCCACCGTAGCACCGAATGCCACGGTGTCGAGACCCGTATGCCGTTGCAGCAACAAGAGCCAGGTGCTCTGCACCAGGGTGTTGAGGGTGACCTTATGGCGCTGGGCAAACGCCTTGAGCTGCTCGGTGGCCGCCCGCTCCAGCGTCAGCCGGTGAATGCCGTTGATCTGGGCTGCGGCCTGCTCGCGCTTCACCACGCGTGACAGTCGCGTTGGTTCTCGCAGACCCGCCAGTTGTGCCTTCCAGAAGGCTTCGCTGGTGAACGGATCCTGGACCTGCAACCAGGCGATGTAGTCGCGGTAACGCCCATTCGGCGCACGCGCCGGCTCACCCGCGTAGTGCTGCATGACCTCACCAAACAACTGCGAGGCACTCCAGCCATCCATCAGAATATGGTGGTTGGTGTAAACAAGATGGTGAGTATCAGGTCCCGTACGCACCACCACAAGGCTCAATAAAGGCGCCTGCTCAAGCACAAAGCCCTCGGCGCGTATGGTTTCGGCCATTGCATCGAGCGCTTCGATGCAGTCAACGCGATGCTGCCAGTCGTGCTCGACCAAAGGCACGTTCACCGACTTATGAACGACTTGCAGCGGCTGCCCGAACTCGGTCTGCCAGAGGAATGCCGTGCGCAAAATAGCGTGGTGCTCCATGGCAACTTGCCAAGCGGCTTGGAACCGTGCGACATCCAGCCCCTGTATGTCGACGCGCATCTGGTTTATGTAGTCGCCGGAACCCTGGCCATACAGGGACTGAAACAGCATGCCCTGTTGCATCGGTGACAGCGGGTAGATGTCCTCGACGCGGCTCAATGGCAGCGATAAGCCGTCCAACTGTGCCTGATTCAAGCCCGCCAGCGGGAAGTCCGATGGCGTAGCGCCAATGTTCTCAGGCTGGCAGCAATGCTCAATCACGGCCTTGAGCTCATCGGCATAGGCATCGGCCAATGACTGGATGATCGCTGGCTCGAACATGTCCTGGCTGAAACTCCAAGTCATGTTCAATTCGCCGCCATACACTTGACCGTTGATTTCCAACCAGTTACCCAAGGATGCCTCGGGGCTTTGATCGGCACCGGCAGCATCACCGGACGGCGCGAACAGCCCTTGCTCTTCGCGGCCCTCAAAGCTGGTGTCGAACTGGCCCAGGTAATTGAAAGTAATGCGCGGCTGTGGCAGACGCGCCATGGCTTCACGCACCGGCGCTTGTCCCAGGTAACGCAAGGCACCGAAGCCGATACCTTTGTCGGGAATCGCGCGCAGTTGCTCCTTGATCCCCTTCAGAGAGCCCGCCAGGGTTTGCTCCGGTGTCAGCTTTACCGGATAGATGCTGGTGAACCAGCCAACGGTGCGAGTCAGGTCGATATCATCGAACAGGTCTTCGCGGCCATGTCCTTCCAGACGGATCAGGGTCGACGCGTGGCCGGTCCACCGCCCGATTACCCGAGCCAGCGCAGTCAGCAACAAGTCGTTGATCTGAGTACGATAGGCCCCCGGTGCATCCTGCAACAGGCGACGGGTATGGGGAACGTCCAGATGAGTGGTCGCGCTGGCCGCATAACGGTTGCTCAAACTGGCATCCGACTTGGCGCCCGGCAAATCCGCTTCGGCACCCTGCAAGCGTGCTTGCCACCCCTCCAGCTCCAGGCGCAGCGCTTCACCTTGGGCGTACTGCTGCAGGCGCTGGGCCCAGTCGCGAGTAGAACTGGTCTTGGCCGGCAATACTACGGCCGCGCCACGGGTGAGCTGACGGTAGGCGGTCTGCAGGTCTTCAAGCAGAACCCGCCACGACACGCCATCTACCACCAGGTGATGGATCACCAACAGCAAACGCTGGGAACCGTCGTTCAATTGCGCCAGCACCGCGCGCATCAAAGGACCGTGGCTGAGGTTCAGGCTGCGCTGCGCCTCTTCACCCAATGCTGTGAGTCCATCAATGTCATGCAGCCTGCTTTGCCACAGCACGACATCGGCCTGATGCTGCTCGGCACCGCGATAGACGCTCTGCCAGCCGTGCGTACCTGAGTGGAACTGCGAACGCAGAGCATCGTGGTGCACGATCAACGCCTGCAACGCCTGAATAAGGGTTGCCGGGTCGAGGCGCTCATGGGGCTGCAACACCACCGATTGATTCCAGTGATGACGCTCGGCAATCTCATCGGCAAAGAACGCTTGCTGGATCGGTAACAGCATTGCCTCGCCACTCAAAGCAGCCTGGCTGATGCTCGGCCCTTCGACACCCTGTCGCGCAACACCGGCCAGGCTTTGTACGGTCTGGTGCAGGAACACGTCCTTTGGTGTAAACCGAATACCGGCTTGCCGCGCCCGGCTGACCACTTGAATAGAAATGATCGAATCACCGCCCAACTCGAAGAAGTTGTCATTCAAACCCACTTGCGGTAGGCGAAGCACGTCGGCCCAGATCGCCGCGAGCTGGTGCTCCAACTCGCTCTGCGGTGCCACATAGGCTTGCTGCAACAAGCTGGCGTCAGGTTGTGGCAACCCTTTGCGGTCCAGTTTTCCGTTGGGGGTAAGCGGCATGTCGGCCAGGAACATGAAGTAGGTTGGCACCATGTAGTCTGGCAATCGGGTTTTCAAGGCGCGGCGCAGGTTGTCCCGCAACTCGGCTTCATTGGCCAGGCTGGCGCCGGCCGGCACCACATAGGCCACCAACTGTTTACCAGTCGGCCCGTCCTGAGCCACCACCACGGTTTCACCCACATTGTCCTGTTCACGCAGACGCGCTTCGATTTCCCCCAGTTCGATACGGAAACCCCGGACCTTCACCTGATGGTCCACACGCCCCAGGTAATCCACCACGCCATCCGGACGCCCACGGGTCAGGTCGCCGCTGCGATACACCCGGCTGCCGGGCTTGCCGAACGGGTCTGGCACGAAACGCTCGGCAGTCAGTGCCGGGCGCTCCAGATAACCCCGCGCCACGCCCTCGCCGCCCAGGTACAACTCGCCGGCCACGCCGATAGGTTGCAGGTTCAGCTGCGCGTCCAATACATAACCGCTGCGGTTACCCAACAAGGTGCCGATGGGCGCGTAGACGGCTCCGCAAGGGTCGCCCTTGCGTGCCTTCCACAGCAGCGGCGTGACCACGGTTTCGGTCGGGCCGTAGCCGTTGAACAGGTATTTGGGTTTCAGCGCGCGCCACGCCAGGTCATAGCTGGCTTGAGCAACGGCATCACCACCGAAGCAGTACACCCGCACTGCCGGCGGGTTGCCGTCGCGCTCGGCATGTTCGGCCAACTGTTGCAGGTACACCGGTGGGAACACCGCCATGGTCACGTTATGGCGGTGCATCTGCTCATAGGTGTATTCCGGCAGCCATAGGCTGTCATCACGGATCAACACGCTGGCGCCGTTGATCAGCGGGTGCATCCAGCCTTCGTGGGAGCCGTCGAAAGCGAACGACATGAAGTGCAGCTCGCAATCGGCCGGCGAAGTTTCATAGCGCTCGCCAGTGGCGATGATATGCGCCACCAACGGCCCATGTGACACCGCCACGCCCTTGGGCAAACCGGTGGAACCGGAGGTGTAAATCACGTAGGCGAGGTTGTCGCCGTCCAGCACCACATCCGGTGCCGTATCGCTGTAACCGGCCCATTCTTCGGTGCGATCAAGCGCCAGGGTATCCAGGCCCTCGGGGACCGGCAGTTGCTGCAACGCCCGGCTGTGAGTCAGCAGCAGTTGCGCACGGCTGTCTTGCATCATGTACAGCAGGCGATCACGTGGGTATTCGATATCCAGCGGCACATACACGCCACCGGCTTTCATCACCGCCAGGAACGCTACCATGCTCTCGGCACTGCGCGGCATGGCAATAGCCACCCGCACTTCCGGGCCAACACCACGAGCGATCAAGGCATGGGCCAGGCAGTTGGCCTGGCGATCCAGCTCGCCGTAACTCAGGGTTTGAGCATCGAATTTCACCGCCACCGCGTCCGGGGTTTCCCGGGCGCGATCACCGACCAATTCGTGCACCAGGCGCTCGGCTGAAAAACCGGCATCGGTCTGGTTCCACAGTTCAAGGATCTGTTGTTGTTCGTCCTGGCCCAGTAGATTCAGTTGACTGATGGACTGCTGTTGGTCAGCAACCATAGCCTGCAACAGGTTCTGCCAGTGCACAGCCATGCGCTCGATGGTCGCCGGGGCAAACAGATCAGTGGCATATCCCAACGAGGCACTCAGCCCCTCGCCCCAGTCGTGAACGTCCAAATCCAGGTCGAAATGTGCGGTATGACTGTTCCAGGCCAGCCCTTCGACATGCAGTTCGCTCGACGCTTGCTGCGTGAAGCGCTGACGGCTGGCGGCCTGGAAGTTGAACATTACTTGGAACAATGGGTTCAGGCTCAGGCTGCGCTCCGGCTGCAGCGCCTCCACCAATTGTTCGAACGGCAGGTCCTGATGGGCCTGTGCGTCCAGTGCCCGCTGCCGGACCTGACGCAGCAACTGGGTAACGCTCGTTTGCCCATCGATATCGGCCTTGAGCACTTGGGTGTTGACGAAGAAGCCTATAAGCCGCTCGGTTTCAGCGCGGTTGCGGTTGGCGATCGGCACGCCGACGCGGATGTCTTGCTGGCCACTGTAGCGATGCAGCAACGTTTGGAACGAAGCGAGCAGCAACATGAACAGCGTCACGCCTTCGCGCTGAGCCAAGGTGTTCAGATCAGCAACCAACGTGGTCGGCAATTCTATAAGCAAACGCGCGCCGCGATGGCTTTGCTCCGCAGGACGCAGGAAGTCGAACGGCAGTTCGAGCACAGGTTGCTCACCGCTCAGCAGGTCGCGCCAGTAGTCGAGTTGACGCGCTTTCTCGCCAGCCTCCATCCAATCACGTTGCCATACGGCGTAATCGGCGTATTGGATCGGCAACGCAGGCAGTTGCAGATCCCGGCCCTGGCTGAACGCGCTGTACAGCTGCACCAGTTCCTCGACCATGACTTGCATCGACCACCCATCGGAGACGATATGGTGCTGCACCAACACCAGTACATGGTCATCCGCGGCGAGGCGCAGCAAATCAACACGCAGCAGCGGTTCATGCTCCAGGTTGAACGTACGGGCAATCTTCGCTTCCACAGTGGCTTGGAGGTCCGCCTCCAGCACGTCGCTGCGGGTGATTGCAACAGGCGCAGGCTCACCTACAACTTGTACAGTTCCGTGGTTTTCCTGGCGCACCAGCGTACGTAAGCTCTCATGACGTGCCACCAGGCGATCAAAGCTGTGTTGCAAGGCGGTTTGATCCAGCGGGCCCTTCAGGCGCAGAACGCTGGGTACGTGGTAAGCGGCACTGTCTGGGTCCAGTTGCCAGAGAAACCATTGGCGTTCCTGGGCATACGACAACGGCAAACCTCGGTCACGCGCCACGGGAACCAAAGCTGGCGCTTTCGCACCTTTAGTGTCTTCAAGCGCCAGCAACGCCTCGACAAATCCTTGCAAGCGTGGCTGCTCAAATAGCACCTTGAGCGGCACTTCCAATCCCAGCGTCTGGCGTAACCGTGAGGCTACCTGCATGGCCAGCAGCGAATGCCCGCCCAGCTCGAAAAAGTGATCGGTAAGGCCGACCCGCTCCACACCCAGGATATCGGCCCAGATCGACGCCACTTGGCGTTCGAGATCACTGACCGGCGCCACCCAGGTTTGCAATGAAAGACTGGCGTCGGGTTTTGGCAATGCCTGGCGATCCAGCTTGCCGTTGGGGTTCAGCGGCAGGTGTTCAAGGAACATCAGGTGAGCCGGCACCATATAGTCCGGCAGTTGCTCGCGCAGCATTGCTTTGAGTGCTTCGCCCAACGCGTCGTTGTCCGATTGCTCGGCCACCAGATAAGCGAGCAACTGGTTGTCCGCCGCCATCACCACAGCTTCGCGGACGCTGGCCTGGGCCAGCAACAAGGCTTCGATTTCTCCCAGCTCGATACGGAAACCGCGGATCTTCACCTGATGATCGACCCGCCCGACGTATTCGATCACACCGTCGGCACGGTAGCGCGCCAAGTCGCCGGTGCGGTATAGCCGCCCACCGTGACCGCTGAACGGGTCGGCGACAAAGCGTTCGGCCGTCAGCAGCGGACGGTTCAGATAGGCACGCGCCAAGCCGCAGGCGCTGCCGATATACAACTCACCCACGGCGCCCAGAGGTGCAAGGTTGAGGTCGCGGTCCAGCACATACAGAGCGCGCCCTGGCAGAGAGCGTCCAATCGGGCTGGCGGTGGCGCCTATCAACTCATCGCCCGAGGTGCAGTCCAGGACACTGGAAACCACCGTGGCCTCCGTCGGCCCGTAGGTGTTGAGCAGACGCACATGACCTAGCCCTGCCCGCAACCATTGCGCGGGACCGTCCAGCGGCATGGCTTCGCCACCGATATGCACTTGCCTCAGGGCACCATAGCTACGTGGCCCTGCCGCCAGACAGTCGAGCAGAAACAGGTTCCAGTAAGCGGTCGGCAAGTCGGCCAGGGTAATGCTCTGCTCCAGGATTTCGCTGTACAGCCGCCCGCTGTCCCAGAGTTCCGGCCCGCGCAGAACCACGGCGGCGCCATGGGTCAGCGCCGGGTACAACTGTTCAACGAAACCATCGAAGTTCAGAGTTGCGAACTGCAGTACGCGGTCATCGGGGGTCAGCTTCGAATAGTCGGCGGCTATAGCCGCGAACTCGTTCAAGGCGCCATGGTCGATTGCCACACCCTTGGGTTTGCCGGTCGAGCCGGAGGTGTAAATCACATAGGCCAGATTGTCCGGGTGGACGGTTACGTCGAGGTTGCTCTCGGCGTACGACTCCAGTGAGGACGTGTCAATCGCCAAGACTGCCACCCCCTCGGGCAGCGCCATGGGTACATGGGACTGAGTCAGCACCAGGCGCACGCCGCTGTCGTCGAGCATATGAGCCAGGCGTTCGCGCGGGTATTGCGGATCGAGCGGCACATAGGCGCCACCCGCCTTTAGGACCGCCAGCAGGCTGACCACCATGGCAAAGGATCGCTCTACCGCGACACCCACCAGCACTTCCGGCCCAACGCCTTGGGCTACCAGGCAGCGAGCCAGGCGATTGGCTTGCCGATTGAGCGCGTCATAGCTCAGCGACTCGCGGTTGAGCACCAGCGCGGTGGCTTGCGGACGTTGCAGTACCTGAGCTTCGAACAGCCGATAAACGCCGGCATGCCATTGCGCTGCCGGGCTGCTGGTGTTCCAGGCGTGTAGCAGCGTGTGCTGTTCTTGGGGCGCCAGTAGCGGCAGGCGCGCAATCTGCTGGCTAGGCGTTTTCACAACCGCTTGTAATACACCAAGCCAGTGCTGGGCCATGCGTTCGATGGTGAGTGCGTCGAACAGGTCCGTCGCATAAGTCAGCGACGCCCAGAGCCCATCGGCGGACGCCTGGGTATCCAGGCTCAAGTCAAAGTGTGCGGTGTGGCTGTCCCACGCCAGGCCCTCGACCTGTAAACCTGGAACCGACTGCATGCCTGGCTCGCCGCGTGCGTCGGTCTGGTGATTGAACATCACTTGGAACAACGGGCTATGGCTCAGACTGCGTTCGGGCTGCAACGCCTCCACCAATTGCTCGAACGGCAGGTCCTGATGTGCCTGCGCATCAAGAGCCGCATGCTTGACCTGCTGCAATAACTCAACAAAGGACAACTCGCCGCTGATATCGGCCTTGAGCACCTGGGTATTGACGAAGAAACCGATCAGGCGCTCGGTCTCGACCCGATTGCGGTTGGCAATCGGCACGCCGACGCGGATATCCGATTGGCCGCTGTAGCGATACAACAAGGTTTGGAAAGACGCCAGCAACAACATGAACAGGGTCACGCCCTGGCTCTGGGCCAACGCCTGCAGCTCATTTGCCAGTGCTGTATCGAACGCCAGGTCCAGACGTGCGCCGCGATGGCTTTGCACCGCCGGGCGCGGATGATCCAGTGGCAATTCCAATACCGGCTGCTCACCGGCCAGGCGCTCGCGCCAATAGATCAATTGTCGCGCCTGCTCGCCCGCCTCCATCCAGCCACGCTGCCACACCGCATAATCAGCATACTGCACAGGCAGCGCTGGCAACCGAAGCTCCAGGCCCTGACTGAATGCCCCGTAACTTTGCACCAACTCTTCGACCATCACCTCCATCGACCAGGCGTCGGAAATGATGTGATGCTGCACCAACACCAGCACATGGTCATCCACAGCCAGGCGCAACAACTTAACCCGCAGCAACGGGCCTTTGCACAAGTCAAACGGCCGGGCAATTTCTGCTTCGACCAGGGCCTTTAAGGCTACCGGCTCATCACTGTGCAAGCTCTCGCGGTCGATCAGCAGCGCAGACGGAGGAGCGATCCGCTGTACCGTTCGCTCGCCATCGAGCGCAAACACGGTACGCAGGGACTCATGACGCTCAAGCAAGCCATCAAAGCTGCGCTGCAAAGCCTCGTCATCCAGCGCACCCCGCAAGCGCAGGGCCGCTGGAATGTGGTAGGCCGCACTCTGAGGTTCCAGTTGCCAGAGGAACCACTGCCGCTCCTGGGCATAGGACAGAGCCAGGGGCTGATCACGCCCTAAACGAATAATTGGAGGTGAGTCCAGCGCGCCCGTTGACAGCGCCTGTACAAAACGCCCCAGCACCGGCTGCTCGAACAGCGCTTTCAAAGGCACTTCAATACCCAGCGCCTGGCGTACCCGAGACACCACCCGTGTGGCCAGCAGGGAATGCCCGCCGACTTCAAAAAAGTGGTCTTCCAACCCCACCTGTGCCAACCCCAGAACCTCAGCCCAGATCGCGGCGACCTGACACTCCCGCGCGGTGATCGGTGGCACAAAGCGCTTTTGCAGGGCCGCAGCGTCGGGCTTAGGCAGCGCTTTACGGTCCAGTTTTCCGTTGGGTGTCAAAGGCATCCGCTGCAGAGAGACCAGATAGGCCGGCACCATGTAGTCCGGCAACTGTTCACGCAGGGCGGCCTTGAGCTGTTCGCGAAGGCTGGCCTGCTGCTCCTCCGGCACCGGCTGATGGGCGATCACATAAGCCAGCAATTGGTCATGCTCGGCCACCACCACGGCTTCGCGCACGGCGGGTTGCTCACGCAGGCACGCCTCAATTTCCCCCAGTTCGATACGAAACCCGCGCACCTTGACTTGATGGTCGACGCGGCCGATGTACTCGACCACGCCCTCCTCGCGATAACGCGCCAGGTCGCCCGTGCGATACAACCGTTGGCCGTTGCACGCGAAGGGATCGGGCACAAAGCGCTCGGCGGTCAGCGCCGCCCGCCCGTGATATCCACGGGCCAGGCCAACACCGCCGATCAGCAGTTCGCCGCTGACCCCGACCGGGCATGGCGCGAGCTGGGCATTGAGTATAAACAGTGACGTGTTGGCAATCGGACGACCGACAAAAGGCAGCGGCTCAACCAAGGGGTGGGCCGCCGACCAGATGGTGGTTTCGGTCGGACCATACAGGTTCCACACCGCACCCTGCTGGGCCAGCATGCGCTCAGCCAGATCCGCCGGCAGCGCCTCGCCGCCGCACAGGCACTGGACCCCATGCAATAAGGCGCGGCGCTCGCTGTCCAGCAACATGCGCCATGTCGAGGGGGTGGCCTGCACCACATTGATGGAGTGCGCATGCAACAGGCTCAGGATTGCTTCCGGATCCTGGGCCACGTCTTTATCCGCCACAACCACCGTCGCGCCCACCGACAGCGGAACGTAGAGTTCAAGCGCGAAAATGTCGAAAGAGAACGTCGTCAGCGACAGCAGCCGCGCCGTCGCGTCGATGCTTAAGGTCTGCGCCATGCCTTGGGTGAAACTGTCCAGTGCGCCATGGCGCACCATCACACCCTTGGGCTTGCCGGTAGAACCGGAGGTGTAGATCACATACGCCAAGTGCTCGTCGATCAGCTCGACATCGGGATTATCACTGCTGTAGTGGGCGTCCTCGTGCTCACCCATAAACAGCACCTGCTGATCTGCCGCCAGGGGCAGACGCTCATGCAAGTTACCAGCGGTCAGCAGCACATGTGCACGGCTGTCTTCGAGCATAAACGCCAGTCGATCGGCCGGAAACTGCGGGTCCAACGGCACATAGGCACCTCCCGCCTTGAGCGTCGCCAGCAAGGCCAGCACCATGTCCACCGAACGGTCCAGGGCGACAGCCACCAAGCTGTCCGGGCCGACACCTGCTGCGCGCAAACGATGGGCCAGGCGATTGGCGCGCTGGTTCAGTTCTGCATAGCTCAGCGCCTGACCATTGCATACCAACGCCGTCGCCTGCGGACAGGCAAGCGCCTGTGTTTCCAGCAAGCGATGCACGCCCACATTCTGAGGAGGTGCCTGATACGTCTGATTCCAGTCGCGCATCAACTGCTGCCACTGCGTATCGTCTAGCAACGGCAGCTCACCGACCCGGCGATTGCAGTCCTGAACCACCTGGTGCAACAAACGGTGCCAGTGCGCGAGGAAATGCTCAAGGCCCGGCGCGTCGAACAAGTCGGTGGCATAGGTCAGTGAGGCCTGGATACCGTCAGCCGACTCTTGGGTATCGAGGTTAAGGTCAAACTGAGATGTCTTGCTTTCCCATTCCAATCCCTGCACGTGCAGCCCTGTAACGCTGCCGCCGCCACCCTGGGTGTCGGTCTGGTGGTTGAACATCACTTGGAACAGTGGGTTGTAGCTCAGGCTACGCTCCGGCTGTAGCGCTTCTACCAATTGTTCGAACGGCAAGTCTTGATGGGCCTGGGCTTCCACCGCGCGCTGGCGGGTTTGTTGCAGCAATTGGCGAAAAGTCATCTGGCCGTCAATGTCGGCCTTGAGGATCTGGGTGTTGACGAAAAAACCGATCAAACGTTCGGTTTCGACCCGGTTACGGTTGGCCACCGGCACGCCGATGCGGATATCACCCTGACCGCTGTAGCGATGCAGCACGGCCTGGAACGACGCCAGCAGCAGCATGAAGATCGTTACGCCCTCGCGCTGTGCCAGGGCCTTGAGGCCCGTCACCAGTGACGCTTCGAGTGCCAGGTCGAGCCGCGCGCCCCGGTAGCTTTGCACTGCGGGCCGTGGCCGGTCCATCGGCATCTCGAGTATCGGTTGCTCGCTGCCGAGCATCCCGGTCCAGTAACCCAGTTGGCGCTCGCGCTCCCCCGCCTCCATCCAACTGCGCTGCCACAGCGCGTAGTCGGCGTATTGGATCGGCAAGTCCGGTAACTGCAAGTCTCGGCCCTGTACATTGGCGGCATACAGTTGCACCAGTTCGTCGACCATTACCTGCATCGACCAGCCATCGGAGACGATGTGATGCTGCACCAGCACCAGCACATGCTCCTGGGGCGCCAGGCGCAGCAACTTGACCCGCAACAACGGGCCTTGCTGCAAATCGAAGGGCTGGGCAATCTCAGCTTCTACCAAGCCTTTGAGGTCAGACTCCCGGGCGTCGACCAACGCAATGTCCACCTGCACCTGTTCGACAATGATTTGCAGGGCACTGTCACCGTCCTCCTGCAAGTGCGTGCGCAGGCTTTCATGGCGCGCCACCAGCGTGTCGAAGCTGCGTTGCAATGCCGACACATCCAGGTGGCCGCTCAGGCGCAATGCTCTAGGCACTTGATAGGCAGTGCTCTGCGGCTCCAACTGCCACAAAAACCACTGCCGCTCCTGGGCGTAAGAGAGTCGAAGTGGCTCGCCTTCCTGGCGCTTGAAAACCGGGGCGATCTCAAACAGGTTGATACCTTGCTGCTTGAGCATGACCGCCAACGCTTTCTTTTGCTGCGCCGAAAGTGAACCTACCGACTCGATTAATGCTTGCACGCCACGCCCCTCAGGAAATCAATTTATCCAAATCTTCTGCTGATAGACGTTTGAGGGCCTCCAAGGATTTAGCCAATGCGTCCTGCACGGGCGAATTATTTGTTTGCTGGGCCATGACGTAGGCACTGAACTCGGCCAGGCTCGGGGTGGTGAAGATCGACTTGACGTCGAATTCGGCATGCAATTGCTCACGCAGGCGCACCACCACCTGGGTGGCTAACAGGGAGTGTCCGCCCAGTTCAAAGAAGTTATCGTTCATGCCCACACGCTCGACTTCCAGTACTTGGGCCCAGATCGCCGCAATCTGTTGCTCCAGCTCACTGCTCGGCGCCACATACTCACGGGCTTGCACATGGGCATTGGCTTTGGGCAGCGCCTTGCGGTCCAGCTTGCCGTTGGGGCTCAGGGGCATCTGTTCCAGCAGCACCCATTGGGCCGGGACCATGTAGTCCGGCAAGTACTGGGCCAAGTGAGCGCTGAGCCGATCACGCCAGTCATCGGCTGCGTCTTGTAGCACCACGTAGCCCACCAGATATTTGCCGTCCACCGCCAGCACAGCGGCTTCACGCACCAGGGCATGCTCCAGCAGACGCGCTTCGATTTCACCCAGCTCAATGCGCAAGCCACGCAGCTTGACCTGATGGTCGATACGCCCGGCATATTCAATCACCCCGTCTGCGCGATAACGTGCCAGGTCGCCGGTGCGGTACAAGCGCTCGCCTTTGACGAACGGATGCGCAATGAAACGTTCGGCGGTCAACGCCGGGCGGCGGTGATAACCACGGGCCAGGCCGATGCCACCCAAGTAGAGCTCACCGAGCACACCCACCGGCACCGGCTCGAAGTTGCTGTCGAGGATGTAGCAGCCAAGGTTGGCAATCGGGCGGCCGATCGGCACCGCGTCGCGCCCCTCATCGACGCAAGTCCAATGGGTCACATCGATGGCCGCTTCAGTCGGACCGTAGAGGTTGTAGAGCGCGGCTTGGGGCAGTTTGGCAAACACTTGGTGCTGGGCATCCGCCGGCAGCGCCTCGCCACTGCACACGATGCGTTGCAGGCTTTGGCACGAGGAGACGGCCGGGTCTTGCAGGAAGGCCTGCAACATCGACGGAACGAAATGCAGCGTTGTGACGTTCTGCTGGTTGATCAGGCTCACCAACTTGGCCGGATCACGATGATCACCCGGCGCAGCCACCACCAGACGCGCGCCGGTCATCAGCGGCCAGAAGAACTCCCACACCGACACGTCGAAACTGAATGGCGTCTTTTGCAGCACGCTATCGCTGGCCTCAAGCCCGTAGGCCTCCTGCATCCACTGCAAGCGGTTGAGCAATGCCGAGTGCCGGTTGCCGGCGCCTTTGGGTTGACCGGTGGAACCCGAGGTGTAGATCACGTAGGCGAGGTTTTCGCCGTCCAGCATCACGCCTGGATTTTCTTCGCTATACCCCTCGAAAGTTGACTCACCCAACATCAGGGTTTCCAGGCCCTGGGGCACCGGCAACGGCAGGTGCGCCTGGGTCAGCAGCAGCTTCACGCCACTGTCTTCGAGCATGTAGGCCAGGCGCTCAGGCGGGTATTCAGGGTCCAGCGGCACGTAAGCGCCACCGGCCTTGAGCACGGCCAACAGGCCAACAACCATTTCGATGGAGCGCTCCACCGCCAACCCGACCAGCACGTCCGGGCCCACGCCGGCTTCGATCAGGCGATGAGCCAGGCGGTTGGCGCGGCGATTCAGTTCGGCGTAGCTCAAGAGCTGCCCGGCAAAGATCAGGGCTGGCGCATCCGGTTGTGCCAGCACCCGGGCTTCAATCAATTGATGCACCCATTGACCTTGCGGGTAAGCACGCTCGGTGGCATTCCACTCACAGACCCGTTGTTGGCGCTCCGAGGCAGCCAGCATCGACAAATCCTGCAAAGCCAACGTCGGATCGGCAACTGCCGAACGCAGCAAGCTCAGCCAATGCCCGATCATGCGCGAAGCAGTGACAGCACTGAACAGATCAGTGGCATAAGTGAGGGAAGCCCACAGGCCATCATCGGTTTCTTGGGTGTCCAGGCTCAGGTCGAACTGGGCGCTCTGGGTGTCCCACTCTAGATTGGCAATACGCAGCCCCGGCAGTTGCTGAGCGCTTGCATGGGCCTTGGCCTGATGGTTGAACATCACCTGGAACAGCGGATTATGGCTCAGGCTGCGCTCGGGCTGCAGCGCTTCTACCAACTGTTCGAAGGGCAAGTCCTGATGGGCCTGGGCTTGCAGCGCGCGTTGCTTGGTGTGCTGCAGCAGCTGTGCGAAGGACATCTGGCCGTCGAGATCGGCCTTGAGCACCTGAGTATTGACGAAAAAGCCAATCAGAGACTCGGTCTCGACGCGGTTACGGTTAGCAATCGGCACGCCGACGCGGATGTCCTGTTGGCCGCTGTAGCGGTAAAGAAATACCTGGAACGAGGCGAGCAACAACATGAACAGGGTCACGCCCTCGCGCTGAGCCAAGGCCTTCAGGCCGGCAACCAGCGACGGCTCCAGCGCTATGTCTTGGCGTGCACCGCGAAAACTCTGCTGGGCCGGGCGCGTGTTATCGAACGGCAGCTCCAGTACGGACTGTGCCCCGCTGAGCAGCTCACACCAGTACTTCAATTGACGCGCCTTCTCCCCTGCCTCCATCCAACGACGTTGCCACAGCGCATAGTCCGCGTATTGAATCGGCAGCGGCGCCAGCACGCAGTCCTGACCCTGGCTGTAGGCAGCGTAAAGCTGCATCAACTCCCGCACCATCACGCCCATGGACCAGCCGTCAGAGACGATATGGTGCTGCACCATCACCAGTACATGTTCACCTTCACCGAGGCAAAGCAGGCTGACCCGCAGCAACGGACCTTGCTGCAGGTCAAACGGGCGGGCGATCTGCGCTTCGACGCAGGCCTTGAGCTGGGCTTCGTCAATTTCGCTTTCAGCGATGTCGACAACTGCATGGTGCAGTACCTCCTGAGAGCGTTGTTCATCACTCAGGTGAAGGCGAGTACGCAAACTTTCATGGCGTGCGACCAAACTGTCAAAGCAGCGTTGCAGGGCTGTCTTGTCCAAGTGGCCGCTCAGACGCAGTGCAGCGGGTACGTGATAGGCGGCGCTGTCGGGGTCCAACTGCCAGAGAAACCACTGACGCTCCTGGGCGTAGGACAGCGGCAGGTGTTGGCCGTCTTCGCGAATCGAGGCGATCGGCAGTTGAGCGAAACTCATGCCCCGGCTTTGCAAGCGCTGGTAAAACTGCTGGCGCTGCTCCAGAGGCAAGCGAAGAAAGCGCGACACCAGGTCGATATTAGGGTTGGAAAGCATGGTTCAAATCGCCTCTAGTTCGCTCAAAAAGTCACGAAGGTCATCAAAATCTTCCACGCTGCCGGCGCGGAAAGTGGCTGCGGCCTGCACGTAGGCGCGCAGCGATTCGGTCTGGAACAGTTCCATCAACGGTACGTCCAGGCCGAGCTCGGCCTGCACCCGCGAGGTAATCTGGATCGCCAGCAAGGAGTGGCCACCGACATCAAAGAAGTTGTCGTTCAGGCCCACTTGCGGCAGGTGCAGGATGTCGGCCCAGATCGTGGCGATCTGCTGCTCAAGCTCGGTTTGCGGGGCCAGGTACTGCTGCTGCATCTGGCTCGCATCCGGCAGCGGCAGGCCCTTGCGGTCGAGCTTGCCGTTGGGGGTCAGCGGCATCTGCGCCAGGAATACGAAGTGGCTGGGCACCATGTAGTCCGGCAGGTCGGCTTTCAGGGCGCGACGCAGGGCGTCACGGAACTCAACCTGGTCGGCCAGGCTGGCGTCGGCCGGTACCACATAGGCCACCAGTTGTTTACCGGTCGGCCCCTCCTGGGCCACCACCACGGTTTCACCGACACTGGCTTGCTCACGCAAGCGCGCTTCGATCTCGCCCAGTTCGATACGGAAGCCTCGGATCTTCACCTGATGGTCGACACGCCCCAGGTAATCCACTACGCCATCCGGGCGCCCACGGGTCAGGTCGCCACTGCGATACACGCGGCTGCCGGGCTTGCCGAACGGGTCTGGCACGAAACGCTCGGCAGTCAGTGCCGGGCGCTCCAGATAACCCCGCGCCACGCCCTCGCCGCCCAGGTACAACTCGCCGGCCACGCCGATGGGTTGCAGGTTTAGTTGCGCGTCCAATACATAACCGCTGCGGTTGCCCAGCAAGGTGCCGATGGGCGCGTAGACGGCGCCGCAGGGGTCGCCTTTACGAGCCTTCCACAACAGCGGTGTGACCACGGTTTCGGTCGGGCCGTAGCCGTTGAACAGGTATTTGGGCTTCAGCGCGCGCCACGCTAGGTCATAGCTGGCCTGGGCCACCGCATCACCACCGAAGCAGTACACCCGCACCGGCGGTGGGTTGCCGTCGCGCTCGGCATGTTCAGCCAACTGTTGCAGGTACACCGGTGGGAACACCGCCATGGTCACGTTGTGGCGATGCATCTGCTCGTAGGTGTATTCCGGCAGCCATAGGCTGTCATCACGGATCAACACGCTGGCGCCGTTGATCAGTGGGTGCATCCAGCCTTCGTGGGAACCGTCGAAGGCGAAGGACATGAAGTGCAGTTCGCAATCGGCCGGTGAGGTCTCATAACGCTCGCCAGTGGCGATGATATGCGCCACCAACGGCCCATGTGACACCGCCACGCCCTTGGGCAAACCGGTGGAACCGGAGGTGTAAATCACGTAGGCGAGGTTGTCGCCGTCCAGCACCACATCCGGTGCCGTATCGCTGTAACCGGCCCATTCTTCGGTGCGATCAAGCGCCAGGGTATCCAGGCCCTCGGGGACCGGCAGTTGCTGCAACGCCCGGCTGTGAGTCAGCAGCAGTTGCGCACGGCTGTCTTGCATCATGTACAGCAGGCGATCACGTGGGTATTCGATATCCAGCGGCACATACACGCCACCGGCTTTCATCACCGCCAGGAACGCTACCATGCTCTCGGCACTGCGCGGCATGGCAATAGCCACCCGCACTTCCGGGCCAACACCACGAGCGATCAAGGCATGGGCCAGGCAGTTGGCCTGGCGATCCAGCTCGCCGTAACTCAGGGTTTGAGCATCGAATTTCACCGCCACCGCGTCCGGGGTTTCCCGGGCGCGATCACCGACCAATTCGTGCACCAGGCGCTCGGCTGAAAAACCGGC